>JACRIR010000032.1 GCA_016215705.1 Candidatus Poribacteria bacterium
CTATGGCAGGTGATTTTCTGAAGGGAGCGGCCGCTACCGCTGTGCGTCACGTGGCCTTCGCTCTCCTGGCGGTCTGCCTGACTTGGGCGGGGCTCACTGCGTTCTTCTATGATTACCCCCTGCACGCGAGGCAGCGTGCCACAAATTACGACCTGGGCGCAAAGATCCTTGCCGTCGTTCCCAATGATTCCGTGTTCTTCACTGCTCCGTTCGTGGACCCGTTCTTGCGGATAGTGGAAAAGAACCGTGTGCGTGTGGCCTTTCCGGCACGGGACAAGTTTGCCGATTTTCCCAAGATCGTGGCGTTCTACCTGAAATCGGAGACGCGCGTCTTTGCAGCGTTTCCGCAACACTTCTGGGAAGAGCTCCTCAGAGGCCCCATTGCCGATTACCGTGTAGAACCGGTTCTTTCTGTCCCGGGATGCATAGTGGCTGAGATCACTCTGTCGCCCACAAGCTGATGTGAAGGAAATCTGGAGGTATCTCAGAGAAGTGGAACTCATCCCCATAATCCGCCCCACCTTGCCGCCTCTGGAGAAGATCGTCGAGGCCTTTCAGGAGTCCTATGAATCCGGGTCAGTGACTTTGGGACGCGTGGTTTCGAGATTTGAGCGTCTCGCACGCGCATATACCGAGACGCGGCACGCCGTCGCTGTTTCCAGTTGCACGTCAGGGCTCATTCTCGCGTACGCGGCGATGGGTTTATCCGAGGGGGCGGAGGTCATCCTGCCCTCCTTCACTTTCGCGGCCACGGTCCAGGCCGTCTTGTGGAATCGGCTCACACCGGTGTACGTGGACTGCCTTCCCGGGACTATGGCGATTGATCCCGGAGAAGTCCTTAAGGCCGTAAGCCCCCGTACAGCAGCCATTTGCCCGGTCACGATTTTTGGACTGCCCCCGGACTTCGATGAATTGGAACGCATTTCTGAGAAACATGGCATCCCGCTGGTTGGCGATTCCGCACAAGGCTTGGGCGCACGCTACAAGGGGCGCCCTACCGGAGGATTCGGCTTTTGCGAAGTCTTCTCCTTGAGCCCCACCAAGGTCATTACCGCGATCGAGGGTGGCCTGATAATCACCAACGACGGGGACTTGGCAAAGAAATTGGTTGCCATGCGGGACTACGGCAAAGGGCCGGATGGTGAAGACATGGTATTTAACGGGCTTTCCGCCCGGATGAGCGAACTTCACGCGGCCGTAGGGATGCTCAGCCTGGAAAATGCGAAAAACCTTGTGGATTCACGCATGAGACTAATCGCCAAATACCGAGAAGTGGCAGCGCATTTCCCTGGCTGCAGGGTCCAGGAATTTCCTGAAGACCGATCCAGCAGCGGGAATTACTTCACGCTCCTGATAGGCCATAACGCAAGAGCCAATCGAGACGCGGTCCGCACGAAACTGAAGGCTAACAACATCGAAAGCAAACGATACTTTCATCCCCCAGTGCATTGTCAAACGGCTTTCAAGGGACTCCCTCACCGGATCGTCGGCGATCTGCCCAACACTCTAGCCGCTTCCGGGGAATCACTCGCTTTACCGCTTTTTTCGCATATGACGGAAGGGCAGTTGGGCAGAGTATGTGAAGCGCTGGAGACTGTTCTGACCAGTAAGAGCTTCGTTACCTAAAGGAAAGCAACTTCGTAACCATTCACTCTCGGGGGGAACTTATGTGCTGCGATGAATACGATTTATCAGTAGGACCAATCTCTGGATACTCTCGCCGAGTAATGACGTAGGATGCGGTGACCAACCACGCCAAAGGCGTGGCATCATTCGCAGTCTTTTCTCGATCGATGCGGTTCGCTGCGCTCACCGCATCCTGCCTGAATTGTAAGGCTTGCCTGTCAGCCATTCAGAGTAGCGGAGATCAACCACCCTGAATGGTGCAGGGAACGCCCTTGGCCACCGCATGATCAGGCACATCTTTCACCACCACCGATCCTGCTCCGATCACCGCATACGATCCGACTGTGATGCCTGGAGTAATTGTGGTCCCCGCGCCCAAAAAAGATGCTTTCCCTACAGTCACACCTCCGCACAAATGGCAGCCTGGCGCTATATGGACCCCGCTGTGAATCAGACAATCGTGGTCCACCGTCGCCGCTGTGTTGACTATGACGCTGTCCCTGATTGTGGCGTCGGAATTGATCACGGTCCCTGCCATGATCACCGTGTTGCCGCCCAGGGTCACCCCGCGGGCAACCTGAGACGAGCAATGAACCGCAGTGACGAGTTCAAAACCATTGCGAGATATCCACTCGGCCAATTCGAGGCGGGCTCGATTATCGCCTATCGCCACTATGCATCGGCGAAGGGCTGGAGACCGACTGCCGGCAAGGAGCTTTTCTCTCCCGCCCTCCACTCGGTATCCGTAGAAGTGCGTTCCTGCCAGTGACGCGTTGTCGTCGAACAGACATACGGTCTGGTAGAGCCCCTGTTTCTCGATAACGTCCAGGACCACTTTCGCGTGGCCGCCGGCTCCGAACACGAATATGTCTTCACGCATGACAGCACTCCGTCTCCAGCGGGGGGGCGCGGCCTTGAAATCCCGCGGGTCGCAATGTGATGCAGAGAATTCCTTTAGAGTTCACCCAAAATAGTCATCCGCCAAGTTGGCTGTCAATTTGTTCGGGACCTCACCCCCTAACCAAGGGCAAGGCAAGCGCTCATGCATACCGCTCCTGATCTTCTCTTGTTACGGGATGAGAATTCTTACAGATTCTTGAGCTGCAGCCTTGAATCCGTCAAGAAAGCTAGGACTACATGACGTCAATTCGCGACTGATACTTTATCCTTTCAACCAAAAAACAGAATGAGCGAAGGACTGCAAACCCCTTGACAAAACAGGGTCAAAAGGACATTTTTGATATGTAAGCCGAGTTCAGCGCCATCTGCATTGCGAGTTGAGAGAAACAGGCCTTTTTTATTCCGCTGGAGGGCGTAACTGCATGTGCCGGCGTTTCCCATGCCGTATTTTTTACCCTGGTCAGAATTCCTCTGCTCCCTTTCGGCTTTATTGGCAAAGAATAACACAGATTGTAGTTGACGGTAATCTGCGTTGAGAAGACAACCACTGGGAGAAGTCAGTAGCGGTGGTTAACTTGAAAACGATAATAGTCTCCACAAGTTGCGATAAAGCGATGGGCGCGAAGCTTGTGATAATTGTACGGAACCACAACCTTCGGCAAAAAAGCGAAACGGATTCACATGTGTTTGCATGATCAAACAGTATTGGTCACGGGCGGAACCGGGTCATTCGGGAAAAAGTTCGTGCAGTTAGCCCTGGAAGATTGTCATCCTAAAAAAATCATCATCTTTAGCCGGGACGAATTCAAGCAGCACGAAATGAGAACCAGCGGCTTCGACCAGGATTGTCTCCGTTACTTTCTCGGGGACGTCAGGGACAAGGACCGCCTTCGTAGAGCATTAGACGGCGTTGACATCGTCATTCATGCGGCAGCGCTCAAGCACGTTCCAGCATGCGAGTACAATCCCATAGAGGCTGTGAAGACCAACGTCATCGGCGCGGCCAATCTCATCGAGGCGGCGATAGATCGAGGGGTCAAGAAGGTGCTCGCTCTCAGCACCGACAAAGCGGCTGCTCCGGTCAATTTGTACGGCGCCACCAAATTGTGTTCGGACAAGCTCCTCGTGGCGGGAAACAGCTACTCAGGATTACACATCACGCGGTTCAGTGTGGTGCGCTATGGAAATGTCCTAGGCAGCAGAGGAAGCGTCGTGCCACTGTTCCAGAAATTGAGTGCAACCGGGAGCCTGCCGGTCACCGATCCCGCGATGACGCGATTCTGGCTGACTCTGGACCAAGGGGTCAGATTCGTTTTGCACTGCCTGGATTTCATGGAAGGCGGCGAGACCTTTGTTCCCAAGATTCCGAGCATGAGCATCATGGATCTCGCCAAAGCAATCGGTCCGGAATGCGACATCAAGATAGTCGGAATCAGACCCGGTGAGAAAATCCACGAAGTCTTAATACCCGAAGATGACGCGCGGAACACGGTGGAATTCGCTGACAAGTTCGTGATTCTTCCACAGTTTCGCCCTCACGTCGCCCGGACTTATCTATCCAGCAACGGGGGGAAGCTCTGTCCTGAGGGGTTCCGGTATTCGAGTGACAACAATAGCCAGTGGTTGTCGGTGGAGGAAATGCGATCCTTGCTCGACGCCTACAAGCAGGAAGGCACTCCCAGCGACGTCTAGTGCTGCGGTGAGTCGCTTTTTCCGCTGAACCTTTGCCAAAATCTCAAAGCGACATCTCCGTAGGAGCAGAATTGGGAGTGTTCCAGTGACCGAAGACGTTTTCTCCGAGGCTCGACACTACGCTGTGTTGGTCGTCGGTTCAGGCTCCATAGGGAGAAGGCATATGCGAAACCTGCGATCGTTGGGAATTCAGCAGATCGCTGTCGCCGACCCTGATCCCGAGCAGTTGGAGCCTATGGTAGTGGAACTTGGAGTCACGGCCTATTCCGACTTCTCGGAGGCCCTGGAGAAGGTTCGGCCGGACGTGGTATTCGTTTGCTCCCCGCCCGTATTTCACGTTCCCCAGGCTTTGGATGCATTGGCCGCGGGAGCGCATGTTTTCATCGAAAAGCCGCTCTCAGATTCTTGTGAGCGTGTGGATGACCTGATAACGGAGGCACGGAGGGCAGAGCGCGTCGTTCAGGTGGGTTACAATCTTCGGTTTCATCCGGGATATCAGCGCCTGGCCCGGCTGGTTGAGGAAGGCGCGGCGGGCCGCATTTTGTGGGCTTCAGCGGAGGTAGGGCAATACCTCCCCGACTGGCGGCCGTGGCAAGATTATCGCCATAGTTACACGGCTCGCCGGGAGCTTGGGGGTGGCATCATATTGGACGCGTCTCACGAACTGGATTACCTGATAGGGCTACTCGGCAGACCCACGGAGATCGCATGCATGGCGGGCACGGTCAGCGATCTGGACGTGGACGTTGAAGATTGTGCGACAATTCTCCTTCGGTTTCCGGGGCGGGTCCTGGCAGATGTGCACATGGATTTCGTCCAGCGGTCCTATTCCCGTTCTTGTAAAGTGGTGGGAGAGAAGGGCACGATCATCTGGGATTTCGCCGCAGGTAAAGTTCGGGTATTCCGTTCGGAATCCGACGGTTGGGAAATATTGCCAGTGCCATGCGGTCCAAATGACACCTATGTGGAAGAGGTGCGTCATTTCCTGAAATGTGTGGCCGAATCCGGCGAACCGATAGTCGATCTGGAACAGGCCGCTGCTGTGCTGAAGGCAGCGTTAGCGGCCAAGTCAGCCGCGAGGAACGGCAGAGTGGAACTCTTGTCATGATTGATTTGCACGGAAAAGTTGCGCTGGTGACGGCTGGTTCCCGAGGGTTGGGGAGCGAAATAGTGCTTCAGTTGGCTGGCTTCGGAGCCGATGTCGCGTTTACGTTCTTGAAAGAGGAGGCTTCAGCCGAGTCGCTCAAGCGTCGGCTGGAAGATATGGGGCGGAAATCCGAAGGGTTCCAGGCAGATGCAGCGGATTATTCGCGAGCTCATGACGTGGTCGGCGATGTGGTGAAAAAACTGGGTGGCCTTCACATTCTGGTGTGTAACGCTGGGGTGGCGCGAGGGGCTACCATATGGCGCATGACTGAAGACGATTGGGACACACCATTGAATGTCTCACTCAAAGGCGCTTTCAATTACATTAGGGCAGCGTGCCATGTTTTTATGAATCAGAGATACGGCAAAGTAGTATGCATAGGCTCCATAAACGGGCTTCGCGGGCGAATCGGCACCATGAGCTACAACGCGGCGAAGGCTGGTCTGACCGGACTGGTGAAGACTGCTGCGGCTGAACTAGGACAATTCAACGTCAACGTCAATCTCGTTGCGCCCGGCTTCGTCGAAACGCCCTCCCAGGCCCAAACTCCCGAGCTGATTCGGGACCTCGTGCTCAAGGAATGCTCCATCAAGAGACTCGGAACACCCGGAGATATCGCTCCTGTCGTCGCTTTTCTCTGCACTGATGCCGCTCGACATGTTACGTGTCAGATTGTCAAAGTGGACGCGGGGCAATATCTGTGACATCGGCTAGTCACTCCTCTGTGGCGTCCTAAGTGGCACCTAAGCAATCCGCCTCTTTACTCGGGCAGGCTTTTTGACAACTACCTCACATCCAAGAACCGTCGCGATTCTGCAAGCCCGCATGGGGTCCACCCGCTTGCCGGGAAAGGTTCTGGCGCGTATTGGAGACTCGCCTATGCTGGCGATTATTGTGGAGCGACTGAAGCCCTCCAAGAGAATCGACCAACTCGTAATTGCCACAACTCTACTGGAAGCTGACGATTCTCTGGAGGCATTGGCGCGTGAGTTGGGAGTAGCCTGCTTCAGGGGATCGGAAAGCGACCTGTTGGAAAGGTATCACAGTGCTGCTCGGGAGTTTTCGGCAGAGGTTGTAGCCAGGCTCACCGGAGACAATCCGCTTGTGGATGCGGATTTCATTGACCATGTCATCGATGAATACGCTCATTTGCAGCCGCCTGTGGACTATCTCACTACGCATGGGGCCGGATTCCCGGTGGGTCTGCATGTGGAAGTGTTTTCCTTTCGGGCGTTGGAAAAAGCTTGGCGGGAAGATGGGAATTCCGCATGGCGCGAACACGTGACACCCTACATGTATAAGACAAGAGGACTGTTCACAGTTGGACAAGTCGATGGCGAGGGCGATTATTCGCACTTGCGCTGGACCGTTGACACTCCCGAAGACCTGGAATTCATTCGTAAAGTGTTTTGCCACTTCGGCCGCTACGATTTCTCCTGGCGAGACGTGGTTGGGCTCCTGGAAAAACATCCCGACTGGCTTGACATGAATAGGCACATCCAACAGAGGGCGGTATGACACCGGAAGTGAAGCGCCCCCAGTCTCGGAAACACATTCCAAATGGCGAGCAATTTCCCAAGGTCTGACAAGGACTTGCACTCAGTCGGCGCCACGACCCTACAGACAACCCCACCATTCTGTTTGCGAAGCGCCACATATCAAGACAGGGAGTGGACCTTCCAATGGCGCAACGATCCCTGGCTGGTCTCTCAGAGCCCTAGTGGGAAACAGGTGGATTGGGAAGACCATACCTGCTGGTTTTCAGAAGTGTTGGACACGGAGTTGCACCTGCTTTTGATTGTCGAATCTCAAGACGGGACAGGCATGGGAACCGTACGTTTAGACAAGACCGGGAGAGACAGGGCGATTATAGCCATTTCTTTGCTTCGTCCGTATGTGGGAAAAGGACTTGGAGTTGCCGTCCTTGGCGCCGCGTGTGCCGCGGGATTCGCTCAATGGCCCTGGCTTGCATCTGTGCACGCATACATCCGCAAAGACAATCAACGTTCGCTCAGGGCCTTTAAGAAAGCCGGTTTTACTCCGATCCTACGGAAAAAAGAGGCAAGCTTCAGCCTCTCGGAGATGGTTCTGCGCAGGTCAATTTCGGGAGAGGCACGGCATGAGTAAGCAAACCAAGCTGCTTGCCTATTTTGGGTCGGATTTGGCATTGAGAAACAGTGCTCGATATTTGAGGAAGGCAAACGCCTCGGGATATGCGTTGCTCGCCCTGGATTCTCATGCCATGGCGCTTGCGACCAGGGCTCGCGTGCCTTACACGTTGCTCGACGATTGGCTCGATCCGGAGACCATAGTCAATGCTCTACAAGTGGCGAGAGATTGCGGCACAAGGTGGTTTGAACCTGCACGCGCCGAATTTACCGTCGATGGCGTCTGTTTGCCCCAGTTGGACAGATACAACATGGACTGGTTCTGGCAGGACGCTGTCCTCTCACTAGAACTGGCATCCAAAGTAAAATCGGTGGGGATAACCAAGTTCAAGTTCTTCGGTAACTTTTTTCCTCGTGCCGCTGTTTTGCATGCTGCTTCTGATGTGTGCAGCCGGACATGGCAGGCTGAGCTTCCTGGAATGGGTTCCTTTGCAGCGAATCTGGAGGCGTTCAGTCCTTCGAGTCTATTCTCGACGTTGCGCAAAGCGCTGGGGAAACTGAAAACCGCAGGGGCCGCTGAGGAAAAGGCTTCCAGTCGAGAGGGCGCCCCCTTCACACCGGGAAGCGTAGTGCTAGTGCTTCGCTACGAGGAGGATCTGCGCTTCAGCCACTTGGTCACCCAGCTTTGTGGGCGTTTTCCTGGTAAGGTCGCTGCCGTGATCGGCAGCCACAGTTCTGAGAAGTCTGAGAACGTTTTCGATACATGGGATATCCCGGTTTCATTCAGTGCTCGATGGCCGCTCACGTCATGGCTCGCTGCATTTCCTTCATGGCTTTTGCCTACGATTGATCCCGAGCTACAGCGAAGGTTTCTCTCGGGTTACCGCAAGGCTTTGGATGCGTCTCAGGGCCGGCCCTGGCAAAGACCGATGGAGATCCTGAAGTTTCACTTCAACTACTACTGTCGCTACAGATGGCCGTTTCTCTACAAACACAATTTCCGATTCTGGTCGCAGTTGTGGAGGCGGACGCAGCCAAGGGCACTGTTGGTCACGGGTGAGGCGGAATCCGTGTTTGTGTTGGCATCACACGCGGCAGCGCAACTGAATATTCCGACCATTGTCATACCACACGCATGCGGTGGAGGCCGGCTAATATGGGAAGGCCTTTTCAAAGGTACCATGCTTTACAACAGTCGCGTTCAACAAAGACATTTCGAGCGTTCCGGGGTCAGCGACTCGACTTTGCAGGCTTGCGCCGGGCTCGTGGCCAAGAACGAGTATCCGGTCCAGAAGGTGAAAGCATTTTCCGGAAACGGGAAATGCCGGCTTTTAGCGCTGACTGAGGCTACAGGCGAGGGGCCGCATTTGAACACGTATACAAGCCCCAGCGCAAATTTGACTGCGCTGAGGGCCCTTGTGGATCCGCCACCTGATTTGTCCGGCAAAATAGACGTGGCCGTGAAGACGCACCCACACATTTCCGATCTCCCTATGCTGGAGGCTGCCGGTCCCGCAGTACTGCAACGGCTCATGCCGAGAGCATCGGAACTGGAGACGGCTCTTGAAGAGGCTGACTTGGTGGTTGGCGTGAATTATCGAGGTGGAGCCATGGTTCACGCTCTCAGAATGGCTATGCCGATCATATACTTTCTTGCTGAAAAGGAACCGATGCTCAGGAGACCTGACTATCCATACGACACGTTCCTGGAGGGAACTGCAGTAGCCAGGAATGCTGAGGATTTCTGGAATCTCGTCCGCAGGTTCCTCGCTGATCCGGATTTTGTGATGGACCTTCGCTCAAGGTCCGTAAATTTTGCGCGCGACAACCTGACAGATGAGCAATATCCCGGCCTTGCCGAAACCATTGAAGATCTCGCGCCGGCGGAGACGCCTGAACGGCGCTGCTGCCTGTTGCCTGAACGCGTCCATGATCGCTCGTCCACAGGCGGTTCGTGACAAGATGGCTGTGCGCCTCACGAGCACCCGCTGAAGATTGAAACGAAGGGACGCAAGCTGAACGAGTCTCGCTCATATTCACCCTGGAGCATTTTATAAGAAACCATGCCTGCGCCTACGCGACGAATACTTCACGTTCTCGATAGCATGGATCGCGGCGGCATTGCCGCGTGGCTGATGACCGTGCTGCGTCACGTGCAGCAAGATGGTTTTCACCTGGACTTTTTGGTCCATACGGACAAACCCTGCGCGTACGATGAAGAGGCTCGTTCTCTCGGCGCTGAAATTATACCGTGTCCCGGACACCAGAATCTCTGGTCGTACACTTCGAGGTTTTCCCGTGTCCTGCGGGAATACGGCCCATATCACGTCTTGCACGGCCATTGCCACAGATTCACGGGCTTGAACTTGTACCTCGCCCACAGAGCGGGGATCCCGATCAGAATAGCGCATAGCCATAATGATGTTCGATCTCTTCAGGTTGATTGGGGCTTTGTGCGGCACGGGTATCACCGGCTCATGGATCGACTCATTGACCGGTACGCGACGGTCGGGTTGGCTGCAAGCAGAATGGCCGCGGAAGATCTGTTCGGGCCTGACTGGCGATCAGATCCTCGGTGGCGGATCTTGTTCTGCGGCATTGACTTTTCTCCATTTCGAGCTGCATACGACCGGCTTTCAGTGATGGAAGAATTGGGGCTGGCACCGGACGCGAGAGTGCTGACCCACGTGGGAAGGTTCACCCATCAGAAGAACTGCCCTTTTATCTTGGACGTCTTCTCTCACGCGTTGAAGAAAGAGCCCAGGTTGCGATTGCTGTTCGTGGGCGACGGAGTGCTCGAAGAGACGGTCCGGGAAGAGGTGGATCGCAGAGGACTGACAGAAGTAGTCGCATTCCTCGGGTCTCGACCGGATGTGCCAAGATTGCTGCTCAGTGTCACGGACCTGTTCGTGTTCCCCTCCTTGTATGAAGGATTGGGCCTGGCATTGGTGGAGGCGCAGGCTGCAGGGGTGGCGTGCCTCATTTCCGAGAATATCCCCGAAGAGGCGGACGTGGCCCCGGCCTTGGTGACCCGTCTGTCGCTCTCGCTTCCTGCTTCGAGATGGGCGGAGGAAGCCCTGAGTCTGCTGAATCAGGACAGGGGGATTTCCCAGGAGCAAGCCCTGGTCTTGGCCGAAAATAGCCCCATCAACATAGTGAATTCCGTAAGACAACTGGAGGCAACCTATCTGAACGAATATGAGGCGAACGGGTATGGCAACGGCCCTCAAGGCGGTTAACGAGGTGCGAGAAATCGGGGCACAATGTGAGACTTTGAAAGCAACGTGGGATTGTGAGGAGTTTCAAGACTGATGCGGGTGCTACATCTCGTGTATGCCTTCTATCGGGGCGGACTTGAAAGCTGGTTGCTCAGAATGCTGCGGGAGATCCCCAGAGATGTGTGCGCGATGGACGTGGCCTGCATGGGGACAGATACCGGACCCTGGGCGCACCAGGCCGAAGCATTGGGTGCGAAGGTTTTTCATTGCCCGTTGAACCCTGCTCACATCGGCTTTATGCGGGGCTTGCGCCGGATATTGCACGAGGGTAACTATGATTTGGTGCACAACCATCTTGGGGTTTACAGCGGATTTCCCGTGTGGATAGCCAAGCGTGAAGGCGTACCGGTGATCACAACCTTTCACAGCACTGATTTCAGCATGGGCACGCTCTGGTGGCTGCGGCTTCCGCTAGTTCGGGATCTCAGGAGGTTTTATGCCCGTCTCAGCATCGCTTATGCGGTACGAGAAACCAACCTTCTTTCAGGTGTCTCAGAAGCGGTTCTGAAGAACGTCGTTGATGGGCGAAGTGAGCTTCGAACCAAGGCCAGGGTCCTGCACTTGGGAGTGCCTTTGCCGGAGATTCCGACAGAAGAAGAAAAATCCGCTCTCAGAAACTCCCTGGGATTTGGCGATCGCGCCCGTCTGATCGTTCATGTGGGCAGGTTCATTGAAGTGAAGAACCACACAGGCATTGTCGAAATATTCAGGCGCGTGCTTCAGGTTTGTCCCGATACGAAGCTCCTGCTCGTCGGAGAAGGATACCTGCGTTCCGAAGTTGAAGACAGCGTGAGAAGCCAGAATCTGGGAGAGTCTCTTCGATTCCTCGGATTCCGGGATGATGCCCCCGATCTGGTAGCAAAGTGCGATTTGTTCTTGCTCCCTTCCATTCATGAGGGCCTTCCTGTGGTGGCCTTAGAGGCCCAGGCAGCAGGAGTGCCCCTGGTGGGGTCCAATGTACCCGGTTTGGCCGAGGCGGTGGATGATGGCAAGACAGCACTCTTGCATCCTGTTGAAGACATCCAGGGTATGGCTGATTCGGTCGTACGAATACTCACGGATCGAGAATTTGCCGGCCGGCTCGGAAACGCTGGCCGCGCCCGGATAGCAGAATTCTTTTCTGCGAAAGCAGCGGCAGGGCGCCTGCTGAACATGTATTCCGAATTACTGGCTTGACGAAAGGCGAAAACAGCTTGGGCAAAAAGGTTCTTCTCATTCGGGCGCGGCCTGCCGATTGGCGCGAACAGCACATGGAGTCCTGGCCACCGGTCAGCATCATGTCCATAGCCGGGGTGCTCAAAGAGGCCGGAATACCAGTTGAGATAGTAGATTTTCACGTATTGTGGAACGAACGAGAGCAACGGGCACTCGAAAACATCCTGAGCAGCGATGATTATTTGCTGGTAGGCATCTCCACCATGACCGTGGAGGTTCGGTATGCTCTTCGTCTTTTACACTTGATAAAGGGCAAGATGCCGAACGTATACACGATTCTGGGCGGCATACATCCATGTCTGTACCCTGAGGACACCTGCAAGCACCCGCTGGTGGACTTCGTCTGCCTGGGCGAGGGTGAATACACGACGCTGGAGCTTGTGAATCATCTTGAGGGCAGGGGCCCTTCATCGCTGGGGCAAATCCCAGGCCTCGTCTGGAAGAAAGACGGGCAGGTGGTAATGAATGACGCCAGGCCCTGGAACGACTTGGACAAGCTTCCATTTCTGCCTTACGATCTTGTGAACATGGACGAGTACATTCACCGGACCATCAATCCGTTGGAGCCCGATAAGGTCCGCCGGTTTTTTCACGTCCATGCGGGCCAGGGTTGTGTTTTCAGATGCGCATTTTGCGTAAACACATTGGAAGGTCTCAAGAACCGGGGACACCGGGCGAAATCCGCGGAACGGCTGCTGGACGAAATTGAGTACTTCATGAACCAGTACGGCGCAGAGCACATTTGGTTTGTGGACGAACTCTTCTTCCTGAATCGCAAAAGGCTGAGACAATTCCTTGACGGCATACGTGAGAGGCGATTGAAGTTCACGTGGTTTGCCAATGTGAGGGCCGATTTCTTCAAAGAGACCTTTCTCAACGAGGCGATGCTGGCACAGTTGGAGGAAAAGGGTCTGACGTGGGTGTCAATTGGAGCTGAATCGGGTTCCAACAGGGTGTTGAAGCTGATACGTAAAGACATCACCGTGGAGCAGACCCTCCATGCCGCGTCCTCTCTCGCGAAAACCCGTATCGTTTGCGGCTATTCCCTGATGATAGGATTGCCGACGGAAACCATGGAAGAAATCAGGGCAACATACAGGCTCACCAGGCAGATCCGCGATATAAACCCTAACAGCTATTTCTACGGGCCTTTACCTTTCAGGCCCTATCCAGGGTCCCCTTTGCACAGGACTTGCGTGGAGCAGGGTTTACCGGAATACAAAACCCTCGATGAATGGGCGGCCAACGATTCCGTGGCCACGGGATTCTGCTCGATGGAAGACTGCAAGTGGGTGCAGGACCCGATAGTATTGTCACCGATGTTCCACTTTTACGGGATGCTGGCCAACGGACTAGTGTATCCCGGCGGTAGTCGGCTTGTGGTCGCGATACAG
>JACRIR010000239.1 GCA_016215705.1 Candidatus Poribacteria bacterium
CCCGACCATCGATTATCCGCGTCCCTCTGCCACTCGAGCAGATTGCTAATCCAGCGGACTTCGTACGTGGCGCCATCGGCGTCAACAAACGTAAACGGAACCTTCATTCCGACGGACACGTCGGCGTACCAGTCACGGAGCGCCTCATAGTCGTCGTCGCGCACGCCCGCGAACGCGCGCACGAGTGTAAGCGACGGCGCCGCTTTCCGGCTGACGTACACGTCGCCGCCACCCGAAACGCCCATCGCAAGCCCGAGGTCCAACTCTTCCTTGTGCGGATAGATAAGCCCCCTCAGCTTGAGGGCGCTATTCCCTGAAATCAGGTAAACGTATGACATTGTCTTCCCCGCTGGTAATGTGCTGCTCCCGCTGACTGCGGGAGACGCCTATTCATTCGGGGACACGATGTCGCATCGTATGCCCGAATAAACGCCTTGCCGCATGGCATCCTCGAATCAAGAACGTGTTTTTCTTCTTTCCTCTTCTACTATCAGACCGTCCCTACTTTCACCCTGCGATACTTGTCCAGGATGATCGCGACCGACAACGGAATCGCCTCGCCCACGAACTTTTCGGCCGTCTGGTTGGCGCGCCGGTCGGTCAAGCCTTCGGCGCCACGGAGATTGAATTTGAACGCGACGAGTTGGATGCATGCATCCACGAGATCGGCCGGTGGCGCTCCGGCGCCTGCATCAAAGAGGCCGGCCGAATACGTGACCGCCACATTCAACTCGCCCGGTGTGAACAACCGCGACGGCAGTCGAACGTAGTCGTCATAGACTTTGAAATCTTCGGGCTGGACAGCCTCTCCATCGATCTCAAGCGATGCGACGGAGATAATGGGCGTGTTGTCGAGGAATAAGATATCGCTCGCGTTGCCGTCGTAGGTCTCGCCATAGCTTTTTATCTCGAGCGTTCGACCGCAGTGGCCCTCGATCTGGCGGCTCGACGCAGCTATGAGCCTGCCCAACAGCGAGTCGAACTTTATCTCATCCGCCCCGATGTCCAAATACTCTTTCACGTCTGCCAGTGTTGTAAGGTCTGCCATCTCTTCACCGTCTCTCTATCCGGAAGCCTCGCCTTTCGCGCCTTCGCGGTAAGATTCCTTTTTTTCTTCTTCTTGCGGTTGTAGGGGCGACTCGCCGAGCCGCCCCTTTCACCATTTAGACTTCACCCTTCGGATTAGGAGGCGATGTTGTACCCCAATCCCACGATCGTCTCCGCCGCCGAGTTCTGCACCGGCCGGAAATCCAGCCGCTGCGTCGCTATCGCCACGTCCTGGTCGGTCTCCATGTAAAGCTCATGGCTCACGCGCAGAGTGATGCTCCTGCGGTCGCCGTAGAGAAACGCGGGGCGGTAGACGAGCGGAAGCACGCTATTATCCGTCGTCACTCCGTCATAGACTCCGCTCGCGTTCAAATCCTCGCGAATAAACTCGCTCACGATGACCGAAATCCCGTCGAGCTTCGCAAGCTCGCCAGTGAGAACGGTAGCCCTGCGGCCGTACTTGTCCACGGTCATGACTTCCCCGAGGCTGAGCATCTTATTGAAGACACTGACGCCTGCGATCCATGCAAGGTCGTTCGGGTTGACGCCGTATTTGCCCATCGCCGTCCGTATCGCGCGCAGGCTCGCAATGTTGAACGTCGAGCAGTCCACCTTCGCAGCCGCGAGCGCCAGCTTGCGGTAGCCGCTCCAGGACTTGCGCACGTCCGAGGCCGATGTGACATCGCTGTCCATATGCGTCGCGGTCGTGTCGCCGTTGATGGTCGCGTTCTCCTGCGCCTCGGCAAGCGCCCTCACGATCTTGTCGCGAAGCAGCGGAAGAATGGCTACGACGCTGTCTTCATCGAGCTCAGCCGAAACGAGCACGCGGCATGCGAGCTTGACGGCGTCGAACGTGACGTTGCTCGAGCCGGGAGTCGAAGCGGTTATCTTCGTCGCCGTATCGCTGGTCGATTCGGCGGTCAGATACGCGACCGCGTCCGCGCCGTCGATCGGCAGCTTGAACGGGTTCGTCGGCATCGCGAACCGCCCGTGAAGCGCCGCCACCTTGAGGCCGAGCTTCACCTTCTGGATCAGGTCCGCCGAGAAGCCGGTGGGTATCCATTCGAGACCTTCGCCCGAGGTCGCCGTGTCCATCGCTTTGCGCAGTTCCGAGGCCTCGCGCGCAAAATCGCCCCACATTTTCAGGCTGCGAGGGTCGCGCCTGAGAAGCTTCGAGACGAGATAAATGTCGTCGGCGCGCGTCTGCAACTCGGCGGACATATTCGGCCTCGCCGAGCGTCCGGCCTCGGTGTCCACGCTGTATTCACCTTTCCGCGTCGCGCGGTCACGCACGGCCTCTTTCTGCTGTTTGAGCGCGTCTTGTATCATTGCGGCAATGAGTTCGTGCTGAGCGCCCGACTCGACTTTCTCCTTGATCTCGCGCACGAGTGTAAGCAGTTCCGTTTCCGGTTTGGTTTTTACTTCTGTCATGAGTTCCTCCGTTTTGCTTTTGTGTGCTTGTTTATTCTCTGCTTCTGTTTGTTGACGCCTTGATTGCGCGAACTCATTCGCGCACGTTCGCTCCGTTCAGTTTCTCCATCACCCCCTTCAGAATCGCGTGGGCTTCTCCGAGTTCGGCATCCATAACCGACACTTCCGGTTCTCCGGCTCCGTCAGCGGAGGGCGTCGCGACTTCAATGTGTTCCTTGTTCACATTTCCTTGTTCCTGGTTTTCTTCCATCTCGGAACTCGAAACTATAGACTCGGAACCAGGAACCCTGCGCGCTTCGCGCAGTTCCCCTTCGTCTTGCTCCTTTCGTCTTTCCCCTTCGTTTGCGCAATTCGCGCAAACGATGTCCGTACCGCGCATCAGCCCCTTCGCCACCGAGAACAGCGCCCTGCGGTTAGCGGGAATGCTGACGATTGCGACCTCATAGAGCCTGAGTTTCAGAATATGGTTTGCGCCGTCAACGAGTTTTTCCTCGACAACTTCGTACCCGATCGAGAAGGCCCGCAGCACGCCTTCCTCGATCAGCTTCCAAACTTTGCCCGCAGTCTCCGATATCTCCGCCCGGATGAACAGGCCGACGTCATCCGTGCGCGCATCGACCACCTTGCCGATGGGGTCGGACCAGTCGTGCATATACGTCACGACCGGATTCGCCATGAAATCCTTCAGGCTTTCCGCAAAAGCGCCCGGCTCGACCACCTCGCCCGTGAGGTCGAGGTCACGTGTTGACGCATAGCCCTCGATGTTGCGCCGCGCTGGATCGGTCCCAACGAGCTTCATGTGGAACCGGAACGTGCGTTTCGGCCGCGCGCTCGCAATCGTCCGCTTGATCTCGGCCGCCTGCTCCGGTGTCAGCACCGTCTGGCGAAACGAGTCGTGAGCCGACTTGCGTGATGCCCCGTGATTGGTTTCTCCCGATGTTTCCATTTCTGCCCGATTCTCCATACTCGTTTCCTTTCAGCGTTTTTGGATTTTGGATTCCCGATCAAAGACGAAGACTTTTTTCGGATTGCGGTCCAATTGAGAGAGTTTCCCTCTTCACCGTTTTTCCGTTCTCCTCTTCGCTTATCTTAAGAAATACCATGTGGGCAAAAACCGAGCAACGAACTTTTTGTTAACAAAAATGACCAATGCAGTTAACGGATTGGAGATGGGCAGGTTACGGCCTTCATTTTTTTGTCGGATAAGTCAGTCGCTGAAGAAAAGAGGACAAACTACGTGTAGTGATCCGGAAGACGAGAGACGGGAATGACAAGGATTATGCGGGAATTAAGTGAAGTTTCCGCCATAGCGCGGCATAGCCGCAACTAGACAGCACATGTCGGGCGCGATGAATCGCGCCCCTACAGGATTCCTTGATTCATGCCTGCTGCGTTTCATGTTCGCCCTTTCGCCTTGTTCCTTTCGCCTCTTTCATCAAAGGACGATTGTCAGGTACCGCATGAACCTCTCTATATCGGGAAAGCAAATATCCGCGTGCGGGCTGACCCGGTTATTCTTGTCAAAGAGAATGCAAGCCCACCGGCAATCCGCTTCACGGCACGACAGGATATCGTACAATGAGTCGCCCACGCAAAGAGTCCTCCCGGGCGACGCGCCGAGGCGCCTGGCTGCCTCGGATACGGGAGCGCCGGATGGTTTGTAGAGGCCGGAGTCGCGCGTGATGACTACACCAAACTCCAGCTTGAATTCCTCGAGAAGGTAGGCGACATTGACATCGGAGTTGTTCGTGACCAGGGCCGTCTTGATGCCTTTTCGCGCGAGCAACTCGAGCAGCTCGCGGGCGCCGGGCTTGAGCCTGGCGGCAAGCGTGGCCGCATGTTCGATCTCGCGAAGTTTCGCCCATTTCCTTTCTCTTTCCTCTCCCTCGAGGCCGTTCAGATCGTCGAGAATCGAAACGCCCTTCACGTCGAGCGCGGCCCGTATGGAGAGCCAGTCGTAGTCCGAATCGATCAACGTGCCGTCCATATCGAGGACGCACGCTTCTATTCCTTCGAGGAGCCGCGCCCTGAGTATTTCGTCTCTCTCAAAGCGGGCGAGCGTGGTGGACAATTCGTCTCTTGCCGCCTCCGCCTCCCCGATCCAGAAGAACGGAATGCCTCGGCCGGCGAGCGCTTTTTCCAACTCTTCTTTTCCTTCCCGCGCGCAACCGACGAGCAGGCTGCCTGAGCCTATCAGCCCGAACGGGCTCATTCCGAGATCGGAACAGATAAGTTTCGTAGCGGAAAGCATTGGAACGCGGTCGGCGTCGACGCTAACGAATCGCCCCGAAGCCCTCGCCATCTCATACAGGGCCTCGCCGACGCCACCCTCGGTCACATCGTGCAGGGCGCTCACGTACGGGCATGCCGCTGCAATAGTGGCCTCGGGCACGACGCTGAGCCAGTCTCTCTTCAGAATCTCCTCGGCCTCGCGAAACGCCGCAGGTCCGTGAATCTCGCGCAGGCGCTCTCCGAACTCGCTCAGAAGGATCGATGTCCCTTCAAGACCCGCCCATTTCGTCATCCCGACAAGGTCCCCGTCTCGCAAGCCGCCGGTGGTAATCGGACGCCCCATCACTTTCCCGAGCATTGTGCCGACGATGACGGTTTGGGGCAGGCCGGGCGAGACCTCGGTGTGCCCGCCGATGAGCGCCACGCCCAAGGTTTCGCATGTTTCTCGAATCTCATCGAGCAGCATGCCGACGTACTCCTCGTCTGCCGCTTCGGGTGAGACAAGAACGACGACTATATAGTAGAGCGGCCTGGCGCCGCGAACAACAATATCATTTGCATTGACGATGACCGAGAGTTTGCCCGCGCCCTTGGATGTGAATGTGATCGGGTCGGATGCGACGGCCCATGTCTCGCCGCCAATCTTGATGAGCGCCGCATCCTCGCCGAGAGCGGGTCCGAGAATGACATCGGGTGGCAGCTTCATGCGCACTTTTTCCGCAATCTTGTCCCACGGCGCCTTGCCGGGAGAAAGTTTCTTAGTCATTACAGTTCACCTGTTCGCGCCATATTCATTGCCGCAAGAGGCCATAAGTCTATTCCATAAGTATACCAGAAAGGGGCTTTCTGGTTTCCAGTTTAAGAAAGCCAGGACAATGAATCGAAGTTATCATCCAACGAGATTCTTCGCTTTGCTCCCGAGAAACCGGTAACTGTTTCCCTTAATTCGGGGACACCATGCGGCATGGTGTCCCCGAATTAAGGGCCGGTTTTTTCACACATACCCCCGCCGCAGGTGAGTCAGTCGCTCAGGATGCCATTTCTTAAGGTTCCCTTTCGTCTCTGTCTCCTCTGCGCACTTTGCGCCTTTGCGGTGAAAAAGTTCCTGTTTGCGGCATCGGCGTTTTGACTATTTAGTAGTCCGGTGGTATAATCCCGCCAATAAATTAGGGGTTTTTTCAAGAATGCGCGAAGCGATCATTGATCTTCATATGCACACGCTCCTGAGCGACGGAGAACTTCTGCCGTCGGAACTGGCGCAGCGATGTGTCGCGGCCGGCTACAGCGCCATGGCGATCACCGACCATGCCGACTCCTCGAACCTCGAGCAGCTTATCATGTCGGCATGCAGGATCGCGCAGGATTTCAACTCGAAGAAGAATCCGCGCATACGTGTTGTCCCCGGCATAGAGCTCACGCACGTGATCCCGAACATGATTGCCGGAATGACGGAGCGAGCGCGCTCGTTGGGCGCGCGCATCGTCGTGGTTCACGGCGAGACGGTATGCGAGCCCGTCCCGAAAGGGACAAACCGCGCGGCTATCGAAGCGGGCGTCGACATTTTGGCGCATCCCGGCCTTATCGCGAAAGAAGACGTCGAGCGTGCGCGTGACCGTGGCGTCGCCCTCGAGATCACCACGCGTAGGGCGCACGGGATCACGAACGGTCACGTGGCCCGGCTCGCTCGCGAAGCAGGCGCTACGATGGTGCTGAACTCCGATACGCATGGGCCGGATGACATTCTGAGCGCTCGCGTAAGAGAGCGCGCGATTCTGGGAGCGGGTCTGGACGCCGGATTCCTCGAGAAGCTGGCGAGCAATTCTTTTCGGCTCGTAGAAAAGCTCATGGGGAAAATCATGAACGAAGGAGGAGGAAAATGAAGCTCAAACTGGCTTTCGTCATAGTTTTGTGCATGCTTGTTCCCATCGCCGAGGGCTGTGCCACCAGCCGCGCGGCGACTCCAGCGGAGCCGACATCAGGCGGGGACATATCGAGCGGCCTTCCGCTTGCGCCTGATTTCCGCATCCCCGACATTCCGATCCCGGCCGGCTTCGAGTTTGACCGCGCCGGCTCGTTCGTCTTCCAAAACAGTTCTCTCGACGTCGGCAAGATTCAGTACGCGGGTAACTCGCCGATCAACGACGTGGCCCAGTTCTTCCTCGATGAAATGCCACGTTACCACTGGAAAATCCTGAACGTGGCCGAACACCAGACCATCACCATGTTTTTTGACAAGGAAAACAAGTCGTGCCAGGTAATACTCACTCCGAAGACTATCCGGGGCACGCTAATCCAGATTTCTTTCTATCCCAAAGCTGCGGCGCCGACCGAGCGCGAATAAGGACACAAAATGCCTCCAGCCCCGAAAGTAACCAGAAGAGACCTGAAAGAGGATAAGGTCTATGTGAGCATCGCAAGCGTGGTCGACTTCTTCGCCCGCAACCGCATGTGGGCCGCTTTGACCGCCCTCGCCGTGGTTCTCGCGTTCGGCCTCGGCTACTATTGGACTATCCGCTCGCATCGACTCGCCTCCGAGGCTTCATGGGCGCTGTACAAGGCGGGCGAAATCGAATCGCCCTCCGAAAAGACCGCCGCTCTGAGAAAGGTAGCATCCGATTTTAGCGGCACTCCGTCCGCCCGCGCCGCGTTGTTCGAGGCGGCAAATACCCTTTACGCAAACGGTCAGTACGACGAAGCGTTGAAGGCATACACAGACTTTCTCAAGAAATATCCGAACCATCTGCTTTCGGCGGCCGCGATGGAAGCCGTCGGATATTGCCACGAGTCGCTCGGCAAATGGAAAGAAGCGATAGGCGATTACCAGCGCTTGATCCAGAGCCGCCCGGGCTCGCCGGAGGCCGCGCGGGCAAATTATCGGCTCGGCCTCTGCTATGAAAAAGTCGGAGAGCCGGACAAAGCCATGGTGGTCTACAAGAAAGCCGCCGAGCTTCTCCCAAAAACTCTCTGGGCCGAGTACGCCGAGGCCCGCATTGCCTCGCTCAGCCCGCCGGCCGTGACGTCTCCCGGGCCGGGGACGCAAGAACCGCCGGATGCATCGGCGAAACCGGCCGGGAAAAAATAGCGCCGGGAGTTAGCGCCCTGTTGACAGGGTGACAGATTAGCAGTATAATTCCGAGTAGTCTTTGCAAACTTTCCTGTTTGGCGAAGCGTTTGTGAGAACCGGAGGAGAAAGAAATGGCAAAAGCGATCACAAAAGCAGAGTTGATTTCACGCCTCGCGGCGAAGACGGAGATTTCCAAGAAGCAGGTTTCGGGACTGCTCGATGAGTTGACCTCCATCGCGTACAAAGAGGCCAAGAACGGCTTCACGCTTCCGGGGCTGGGCAAGCTCGTGGTCGTCAACCGCAAAGCCCGCATGGGCCGCAATCCTGCTACCGGCGAAGCCATTAAGATTCCCGCCAAGCGGGCGCTCAAGTTCAGAGTGGCCAAGGCAGCCAAAGACTCGGTCCTCGGCAAGAAGTAACTTTTGTCATCCTCACATTTATGGCGGACAGAGTTCTCCCATCGGACAGCCTGCAATTGCCGGGTATGCTCCGCAGGGAGGTGGTTGTTCTTCGTCGGCGCTCTGACGAATCGATTTGTTTCATAGAGGCGGAAACCAAAAATGGGCAAAATTGAAAGCACCCTCAAAACCGAAATTTCCCGTCTCGCCAGAAAGGAACTGCGGACTGCCGTAGGCTCGCTATCGAAAAGGGTCGGAGAGCTAAAACAGAAGATTTCTCAACTCTCGAAGATAGTCGCCAATATGAATAAGGCCGCCACGCTTGAACCGGGGAGCCGAACGGCAAAGGGTCAACCCCAGCCCGCTTCAAATGCAGAAATCAAAGCGGCGCGCATCACGGGACGGGTTGTCAGGAACATTCGCAAGAAACTCGACATAACGCAGGATAAGCTCGCGTTGCTTCTCGACGTGAGCCCCGGCGCCGTCGCCTTCTGGGAGCAAGGGCGCGCGCGGCCCCGCGGCGCAAACAAAGCGGCCATAGTCGCCCTTCGCAAACTTGGGCGGCGCGATGTCAAACGGTTCCTCGCAGAAAAAGGCGCTGCCGCGAAGTCAAGAAAAACAAAGTAGCTGGGTGACAGCCATCGAGGGGATAGCGCTTTTCTGAATCCGCCCCTCAATTGGGCATTCATGGCCGGACCCCGGCATGCGCGAATTTATTCGCACAATGTTTCTGGCCTTTTTTCGTCTTGCTCATGCGAATGAGTCAGATTCCCCCTCTCCCCTATACAAAGGGGGAGAGGGGATTCTTGCCTACGGGCCTGTTACCCAGTCAATCACTCCCCAATATGCTCCTTAAAGAAGTCGGTGGCCGCCGTTGCGGAGCGTATCGCCTGTTCAGCTTTGTAGAACTCGAAATGGCGCGTTTTCTCGAACACCATCCATTTCTTCGGCTCGGGCGCTTTGTCGTAAAGCTCTTTATAATTCTCCATCGGGCACACCACATCGAATTCGGCCGCTATGAGCAGCAGCGGGCGGCTGCCTTTCTTCTCAATGACGCTGATCGGCGAAAACTCCAGGTGCGCCTCGAGGAATTGAAGCATTATCTGCCGACCGGCAAGCTGCGGCAGCCTCTTCGATTCCTCCTCGAAAAACTCGGTCATCTCGGGATCACTCGCCAACACCATCGCGTCAGCGTAGCCCGGGTTGTTGTGAAGCACCCTCTGCCTTCTGTCCTCTTCTATCATGCCGCGGAAGACCTCGATCTCCTCCGGCGGTATCCGGCCGGCGGCCGCCGCATATCCGTCGGAGAAACCGAGTTGGCCTACGCACGCCTTCACGCGGTCATCGAGCGCAAAAGCATACGGTGCGAGCGCCCCTCCATACGACGTCCCCCACAGTCCCAGTCTTGCCGAATCCACTTCCGGACGTGTCGAGAGAAAAGTGACGGCGTTGCGCGCGTCGGCTGCCTGCTCCTGCCAAAGCAGCCGGCCGCGCTGCCCATCGGATTCCCCGAACCCGCGATAGTCGAATGTGAGAGCGGCGAATCCGGCGGCGGCAAACGCCTGAGCGTAATGCGGGAGTATCGTCTCCTTGATGCCGGTAAAACCATGACACAGTACGATCCCCGCGCATTTTGCTTCTTCGCTCGCTGTATCAGGCAGATAAAGCGTTCCGGCCAATCGCGCGCCTTCTGAATAGAAACGAACCTGCTCGATGTTCATACATCCTCCTTTTTATTTGCTCGACGGGAGTAATGATACATCACGCCTCATCGTTTTGGCCAGAGGATTCTTTGATGGCCTCTCATTCGCGCAATTCGTCTCAGTCGTCATTCATGATTCGTATGTAGTCTCTTCTCCTTCTTTTTACAACGTGAAATATGCTATCATATCCACGAACGAGGTGTGTATGGCTGCGCTTCAAACCGACATCTCCGCAAGGTCCGCCTCTCGGAGCTTTGCTTCGGAGTTTGTTCTCAGTCTCAAAAATCTTTTTCTGCCGGCGCTTTGTCACAAATGCGGCGAGCGAATTCTGACCGAAGAGAACCTCTATTTCTGTGAGACGTGCTGGGCGACGATCGATCTCGTCCGGGAACCAAAGTGTCCGCGTTGCGGCAGGCCGCATCCGAGACGCCCCGGCTTCGAGGCGCCCGAGAGTTTTGTGTGTCTGGAATGCGCGGAGCAGAAATCATGGGTCGAAAGAACTCACGCTGCGGCGCTTCATGCAGGCGTCTTGCGCGATGCGATCCATCTGCTGAAGTACCGGCGCAAGAGGTTGATTGCCGTTCCGCTTAGTCGCCTCATTCTCGAGACGGTTTTCAAAGAAATTGACGCGGCTGCATACGACGCAATCATTCCCGTTCCTTTGCATAGGAGCAGGCTCCGTCGCCGGGGATACAATCAATCAGACCTCATCGCTCGAAACTTGTGCGCCGTGCTCGGCGCAACGCATCTCCCCATTCTCAAACGCGTGAAAGATACGGCAAGCTTCAGCATGCTCGGCGCTCAGCAAAGGCGGAACCAGATTAAGGACGCTTTCCGGACCGTGCCGGACGCAAACGTGAAGAAGAAGAGGCTGCTCCTGGTGGATGACGTGGTGACAACGGGCGCGACGACAAACGAATGCGCGCGCATGCTCCGAAAGGCCGGCGCTCAGTCCGTAGACGTCGTCTCCGTGGCAGCGGCAAAGATGTTGTAGAAAGTTCTTGCTTATTGAGCTTATTCGGGGATAGCTGCGGCATAAAGCTTATTCGGGGACACGATGCGGCATAAAGCTTATTCGGGGACATGATGCGGCATCGTGTCCCCGAATAAGCCCTATTTCCGTAGGAGAAAACCTCTGGCCGGTAACTTCAAACAACCCTTATCCATTGGGAGCTTGATTTCGATGCCCTTTCTCGTCGCAACGATCGCCTACTGCGTTCTTCTGTTCTATTTGTCGTCTGTTCCCTCTTTCCCGCTTTCGGAGCCCTTCAAACATTTTGACAAACTGGTCCACTTCTGTTTGTTTGGCGGCCTGAGCGCAACGATTGCAGCCGGTCTGCGGCGCGCCCGGCGCGAATATGCGTACACCACTTTGTTCGCTCTCCCCGTCGGATTCTCTGTGCTGTATGGACTGAGTGACGAAATCCATCAGTTATTCGTACCCAATAGAACGTTCACGGCTGCCGACCTCATAGCCGATGCGCTCGGCGCCATCGCCGCCGCCGCGCTCATGCTGCTGCTGTATCATCGAAGGAACAACCGAAGGAAGACCACGGCCAAATAAGGCGCTCGATGAAGGCTGCTTCTTGACTCCCTTTCGCCTTACTCGAGCCAGTGACATATGCGCGCGCTGCACAAGAAGAAACTATTGTGCCTTATCTTCTTGATCCGCTCTTCGTAGACAAACTTCGGACTGTTCTCCGGATTGTGGCATGTTTCACATTTTTCTCTCTTCACCTCGCCGTATTTGTCTTTGAGCGGCTCCTCAACGTGCTTGCTGCCCGGCCCATGACAGTTCTCGCAGCCAACGTTTTCTAACATCGGCGTCGCGTCGGCAGTGGCGAATCCCGTCGTGTACCCGAACCCCACTACATGGCATTCGACGCATTCAGGGTCATATTCGCGCCCTTTCTTCGCGATGGGCTCGAAAGCGTGCGCATGTTTGTCCTTTCGGCGGAACCGGAAAGAAGACCACGAATGACACTTCCTGCACTTCTCGTTTCCGGTGAACTCGCCCGCCGGGTGTTCGGTCCTCGGAAATGATCCCAGAAGGTTCTCCGCCTTCACCATCTGCTGGTAGTCATCGATCGCGGCGAGAATGCGCGCAGAATCGCTCACTGTCTTGTCCAGCTTCTTGACCGAATATGACTCAAGCTTCGCGCCGCCGGCTCTTGTCATGAATCGGCATACACCTATGTGCATCCCCTTGGCGCCTGCGAACACAATTGATGTGTCGCCCACCGAAATCGGCGCAGGGTTCGGATCGTCGCCGCTGTGACTTGCGATGATGAGGTCGATGCTCGAGAATCGCTCGGCGACCGCGCGCGCCTCCTCTTCGGGCATGTGACCAAGCAGCACAAGCAGGTCGGTCTTTTTCCGAAGCGCCGGAATGAGTTTTTCCAACACGGGTCCGTAATCTTCGACAACAAGCTCCGGATTGGTCTCTTCGATGGCGCCCTTGAATTCAGTGGAGATTACTCCCGTGACGGCGACAGCCACCGCCTTTTCAGAAGGACCCGTCTTCCGGACGACTGACTGCTGGAAAACGGACTCCCCCCGGATGTTGGCAATGTTGGCGCTGAGAAGAGGGATACCCGTAAAGTCAGAGACGTATTTGAGATAGTCATGCCCGATCAGCAAATCTTGCTCGCCGACGTTCGCCGCAAGATAACCCATTTCCGCCATAGCTTTCATGGCGGTTTCATACTTCAGCTCCGCCTGGCGGCCGTATCCCCTGTTCAGGTCACCATTATCCAGCAGAAGGACTTCGCCGCTTGAGCGCATCGCGCCGATGAACGTGTCCCGCCTGGGAAGACCTCCCAGTTGCTCCTCGCTTCACCCACAAGGCTCAAGGTAGCCATGAACGTCGCTCGTAAAGAGAATCGACACCTCTGCGCCGCCTTCAGGCTGCGGGCCGATCGAAGACGGAACAAGAAGGAGCACGACGACAAAGAAACTCAATAACGCGCTTTGTTTTGTGTGAAAATGTGATGGGATCATCCGGGAAATGATTATAGTCGTCAGACGCTTGGAGAGTCAAACACGCAATCCTTACACGCTATCTACAATCAGTTTCTGATTCGGCGCAAGAGCCCACACGTAACACTTCATCTTGTCGTCCCAATGCACGTAGTACCACAGGCCCCTGCGCTCATCGTAGTATTTCCTCGGGTTTGCATCTTCCACTTTTCTTCGCCTCCATCCGCTCAAGACCACCGATTAAGTTTGCCGCAAAAACTGTTGTTCCGCCAATTGATGGAGGCCTGCATGGTCAGGAGTCCGCTACTCGTGTGGGCGGACTCTCCTTTTCTTCGTTCTTTCTCTTCCCTTTCGCCTTGTCGCCTTCGCCTTTCGCCTTTTTCTCAAAAGGAGCCGACGTTTCCCGCAGCATCTGGGCTTTCGAGACCATCAGCGAGCGGATGTACCCGACGGTCACCGTCCTCGCTTGTTGAGTCTCAGCCCTTTGCCCGAAACGCCTGCAAAGTGAGGCAAAACCCGCAGCGTACCCCCGAAGGTTCGTCAGGTCACGATTCTGAATGGCTGACCGTAGGCTGTTCTTGACGCAGAACCACGCAATCGCCGGCAGGCGTTGGCGAAGGATTGGGCCGGGCATATTTCTGGCAACTACCCTTATGAAATGCCGGCAACTATAAAAGCGGGCCGTCCGGCCGTGATAAGGAACAGTCGCCCCGCCGGCATGATACACGACTGCGCCGGCCCCGTACATGCACTTGTATCCCATTAGTTGCGCGCGAAAACTCAGGTCCGCGTCGTCGTAGCAAAGAAAAAAATCCTCGTCAAAAAGTCCGGTTCGCTCGAGCATCTTCCGCCGGAACATCGCAGCGCCGCCGCACGCCCCGAACACAAGTCGGTCGCCGGCATACTCCGGCCCGTCGGAGCAATAAAACCCCCGGTCATAAGGCAGCCCATAGTCGGTTATCCCGATACCCGCATTGTTGACGCGGGTCTTGTCCCACAAAAAGAGCATCTTCGACGCGCAGAACCCGATCTCTTCGCTCTCGAGCATCGGGCGCGTGAGACGCTCGAGCCATCCGGAGTCGGCGACGGCGTCGTTGTTGAGCAGCGCTATGAATTCGCCGGAGGATTCGCGGATGCCCGCGTTCGTGGCGCGCGCAAATCCGGCGTTATACCCCATCGAGATGAGCTTGATTTCCGGTTGCGTGTGTGCGGGAAATCCCCCCTCCCCCCCTTTGCTAAAGGGGGGTAACAATACATTTCTATCAGAGGGAAGCAATGAGACGCCTTTGGCAGAGGACTCTCCAGAGTCCCCCCCTTTGCTAACGGCCCTTCCCGCATCTCCCCCTTTCGAAATGATTCCTCCTGCATCCCCCTTTTGGGAAAGGCCCGCTCTTACGTCCCCCCTCTTGGAAAGGCCTCCCCCCAGCTTCCCCCCTTTTGCAAAGGGGGGTGAGGGGGGATTTATCAAACATGCCCCATATACGCTTTTCAGAAATTCCGCCGAGCCGTCACTGGAGGCGTTGTCCACCACGAAAACCTCGACGGGCTTTAAGGTCTGCGACAAGACGGAATCAAGGCAGTCGGCCAAAAACCTCCTGCCGTTGTAGTTCGTGATGACAACGCTTATGGACGGGATTTCAACCCGAGGTCGAATCGTCATGTGCCTTTGACAAAAAGAGGTTGGACTGCTTGTAGCGGGCCACCGCCTCACCGACCAACACCTTCAGAACTGCAGCAAGCGGCACAGCCAAGATGATTCCCAGAAAACCGAGTAATTGGGCAAACGTGAGGATGGCAAGGATTATGACAACAGGGTGAAGGCCTATCCTGTCACCCATGATCTTCGGAGATATGACAGTTCCCTCGAGCAGTTGGCCAACCACAAAAACGCAGATTGCTCCAAGCGGGTGCGCGAGGTCCGCAAACTCGACAAGCGCCAGAACCGCCGCGAGAATAATCCCGCTTGCCGTGCCAAGATAAGGAACGATCTGTCCGTAGCCTCCCACGATTCCAATCACCAGAGCGAAAGGCACACCGACGATGCTCAGACCGATGCAGTAGATGACCGCAAGAATTGTGCAGACGGTTATCTGACCGCGGAAAAAGCCTCGCAGATTGGCATCCACTTTCAAAACGACTCTGAGCGCCGGTTCTTTGTATGCCGGGGGAATTAGCGCCTGCGCCTTTGCCGTCACTTTATTGAAATCCTTCAGAAGATAGACGCCCACAACAGCAAAAAGCAGGAAGTTGGCGACGAAACCGACTACCCCGACTGTGCGCGTCACGATGCCCGCAAGCAGTGTCTGCATGGATTGCAGCAGCTGGGGCATGTGGCTCTCGAGGGCGTCCAGCAGAGCAGTGAGATTCGAGGCGACCTTTCCGGCTATCCGCGAGTCCATGAGCTGAACAACCTGTATCCGCAGTCTTTCTTCCATCTCAGGAAAGCGTTGGTTGAGGGATTGTGCGATGTCGCCGGCTTCCCGAACCAGCCGGGGAATGATTATGAGAAGCGATCCTGTGAAAGCCGCCATAATGAGCGCCAGCAGTGTGGCTATCGTGACCACGCGCGGCACGCGGCGCTTCTCGAGAGCGTCGACCAGCGGATGGAAAATATAAGCGACGATGAAAGCGAGTGCAAGCGGGATGAGTATCTGGCGCAACTCATAACACGCCCACAGGAACAACGCAACCAGCGCAAGGACAACGACCAGGCGGACCCATATGTTATCCCAAAGCTTTCGCAAATCGCCTCCTAACAGAACAGGTTCACGGTTTACAGTTTACGGTTCACAGTCTACGGTTGAAGAAGCATTTGCTCCTCTTCCCCCCTTTGCAAAGGGGGGGATTTATCCTCTATTCTTGCTTGAAACTGTTTCTTCCGCAATCAACCGGACCGCTGAGTGCCGCAGAAAACCATTCCCACGTAGCCGACACCCATGCGGAATACGGGCTCCGGCATGACATCGTAACTGGTCGTGTATTCAATGACACGACCGGTGGTCGAGCCGAGGGCCCTTGCCGCTGCCACGGTCGCCGCCATCGCGCCCGGCCCGCATGCGTTCTTCTTTCGGGTCGCCTCCGGCAATATCTCCTCGGCTTTCATCTTGACTGCAAGCTCGATGATCCGCGCGTCATTCTGCCTTATCCACTCGAGCGCGGCGGGACCGCTCCCGCGAGGCGCAAAATAGTATGCGTCTCCATAATGGGTGAGATCGGTCGTCCCGACTACGAACGCGTTTGCCCCGCTCTCCTTCAGAAATTCGCCCACCTTTCTCCCAAGAACAGGCGCATTCTCGTCCGGAAGAACCGCTATCGGCGCCGCTTTCGCGCACGGAAAAAAATGCTTCAGAAAGGGCATCTGGACTTCAATGGAATGCTCATGGAAATGGGCCGATTCGTCCGCCTCAAGCAAGCCTTCCGTCCGGCTCAGAATACCGCCGACGAGCGATTCGTCTATCTGCACTTCGCCAAGCGGTGTATGCCACGACCCGCTCGGATAGATCGCGTTGCAGCGGATATCATGGTGAACTGTCCCGAATAGCACAATCGTTTCCGGCTTCCTGCTGCATTCAATGGATTTGAAGACCTTGGCCGCGACCGCGCCCGAGAAATCCCAACCGGCATGCGGGACTAACCCGGCAACGAGAGGCGAATCGAATCGAGCCGGCGTATACCCCTTCAAGAACTTCTCTATTCGGGATGCCGACGCCCCTGCGTAGAAATTGGCGGCATACTGTTTTCGTGGCATGCGCGATCCACCTCGTTCCCGGGAAACCAGCCAGTTATTCGGGGACACCTTGCCGCAAGGTGTCCCCGAATAAACGTTCACATCAAACTGCGTCCGAAAACCTGCGCGGAAAAAATGAATATCTTCGCATCGGCCTCTTTCCACGCATCGCCGTCAAGGCCCGCCTTTCTGCACGTTTCTCTCAGAAACTGGCGCCGGTCCCACCGGTACTCCGTCGCTACCTGCGGCAAAAGCAGGCCCGAGAAATACCCCTTCTTGATCATAAGCCCGTGTTGTCCGACGGAAATCCTGTCAACATCGCGAATTTCTTCCAATGGAGTGAGAACTGATATTTCGAGGTCGAGGTTTGAAAATTCGTCTGCGGTCACAGGGTCGAATCGAGGGTCCCTCGTCGAACAGGCAATCGACATCTCGACGATTGTCTCCAACAAAGACTTTATCGGTTCGACGTACCCGATGCAGCCCCGCAAGGCGCCGCGTTTCTCATGAAGCGTCACGAACGCCCCGCGCTTCTCTTTGAACCGGGGATCCTCGGTCTCGAACAGGGGAATCTTCCCATTCGTCACGTATCCCATGATTGTTGCGCGGGCAACATCGAGGAGAAACTCCTGGTCGCCCTCGTCAAGCAAGCTGGATGGGGTGTCCATCGGCAGGGGCCCCTTTGCGTTGACGCGCGGCGGGATGCGCGCAGAAGATGCTTACAGCATCCCGTCTATTTTTTCCATGATCGTCTTCTTCGTCTCGACGCCGACGAGACGCGCAGTTTCTTTGCCGGCCTTGAAGAAAATCATGGTCGGAATGGCGTGTATCTTATACTGGGTAGCGGTCGCCCTGTTATCGTCCACGTTCAACTTGGCTATTACGGCCTTGTCCTGGCATTCCTTCGCAACTTCCTCGAGTGTCGGCGCAACCATGCGACATGGCCCGCACCATTCCGCCCAGAAATCGACGACGACAGGAAGCGCGCTCCTCAGCACTTTCTCCTCAAAATCGCCGTCGGTCACCTGAAGAATCGTATCACTCGCCATCACGGCCTCCTTGTCCGATATACGTAACTAGCGAACCTGAACGTTATTCTGAGCATTCGACCCCACCGCAGCGGGGTTAAGTGTAGAAGAAACGCTCCTTAATTCGGGGACATGATGCCTCATCGTCAGCTTATTCGGGGACACCTTGCCGCAAGGTGTCCCCGAATAGGCGATCAGTTTCTTAGGAGCGAAACGAAGAATCTCTTTGTTTCATTCTATCACTATCTGCGCGAACCGCCGCTTCCCCGCCTGCAGGACGTCCCCATTCTTGATCTCGATGTCGGATTTGTCCGGCATGATTTCCTGCTGATTTATGCGGACGCCACCCTGCTCGATGAGCCGGCGCGCCTCTGCATTTGACTGCGCAAACCCTGAAACAACGAGCAATTTAACCGCCCACACCTTCCCGTTCGCAAGGTCAGCTCGCTTGAGGACGACGCGCGCCATTTCGTCGGGCATCTCCTTGCGCGCAAACACCTTCTCGAAATGCTCTTCGGCGCTCTGTGCGGCAGCCTTCCCGTGATACAGCGTGACAATCTCGCGCGCCAGCCGCTGCTTGGCCAGCTTCGGATTCATCGCCCCGGATTCGACCTGCATTCTCAGTTGCTCGAACTCATTCTCAGGAACATCGGTCGTGAGCGCGAAATACTTCCATATCAGATCATCCGAGATCGACATCGTTTTCCCGTATATCTCTTCGGGCGGCTCATTGATTCCGATATGGTTGCCGATGCTCTTGCTCATCTTCTGAACGCCGTCAACGCCCTCGAGCAACGGCATAGTGAGAACCACTTGCGGCTCCTGGCCGTACTCGCGCTGAAGAACGCGCCCAACGAGCAGATTGAATTTCTGGTCGGTCCCGCCGAGCTCGACGTCGGCCTCAAGAGAGACCGAGTCGTATCCCTGAACCAGCGGATACAACAGCTCGAGGATGCTAATGGGTTGGTTATTGGCCAGGCGCTTCGCAAAATCGTCCCGCTCGAGTATCCGGGCGACTGTGTAACGTGACGCCAGCCCTATGACGTCCTCGAATTTCATCGGGCTGCACCACCGGCTATTGAAGTCGACGCGCGTCCGCTCCGGGGCCAGAATCTTGTAGATTTGTTTCTCGTAAGTCTTGGCGTTCGCGTTCACTTCCTCGCGCGACAGTTGCCTCCGCGTCTCGCTTTTGCCCGACGGGTCACCTATCATTCCCGTGAAATCGCCTATCAAGAATATGACCTCGTGGCCGAGTTCCTGAAAATGCTTCATCTTCCGCAGAACGACGGCGCTGCCTACGTGCAGGTCGGGCGCAGTCGGGTCGAAGCCCGCCTTTATTTTGAGCGGTCTTCCCGTCTCCTGCGACTTCCTCAGCTTCTTTAGAAGCTCCTCTTCCGTGATGATTTCGGCTGCCCCGCGCTTGATTATCTTGAGTTGTTCCTCTGGACTCAACATGTCTGCCTTTCCGATTGTGTTTCCCGTTCATCTTGCTCTGAACCGGCTCATTATATCACCGCATGAAAAGGCTTTGCAAGGCGCGGCGTCGGTCATTCGCGAAAGCGGAAATCCATCTTCCCTTCAAAGGCGCAAAGGCGGGAGAAGACGAAAGGGACCGGTTCCACGAATTCTTGGAGCATGAATGGCGCGGATTGTTCTTGCAATCGCGAAATCATGAAAATATAATCATTTCGTGATGCGGGGACAGTTCGAGAAGGGCGCAGCATGCTGTGCCCCTATAATTGATTCGTCCCATTCGTGACATTAGTGTTCCCGGAGTTTCCTTGGTTGCGGTCGCGCTGCGTTGAAGACGGAAAGGGTTCGCTATGTTGCCGAGAGAAAGACTCCTTGCTGCGCTCGATCTGAGGGAGCCCGACCGCGTTCCGCACTTCGAGAACGCATATAATGAAGCCAGCATCATCGGAATCGCAAAGCATTTCACAGATAAACTTCCACAGCTCAAACCTGCCGCCGAGATGTCACCGGAGGAACTCATGATGATATCGGATGCCTTCGCTCTCTTCATCGATGAACTCGATATTGATGGAGTGTTCGCGCGGGTGTTCGAGCGCGGAGAGGAACTGGGCGACGGATACTTCAAGGACGCATGGGGAATTACTTTCAAACGGAATCCACATGGGCAAGGATATCCGATGGATGGGCCGGTCAAGTCCCTGGCTGACTTGAAAGCTTATCGGCCCCCGAAGATTGATCCGGATGTGGATTTCATTATGCTGAACATGATGAAGTCGCGATTTGAAGGAAAAAGGGCGGTCGTCTTTTGCTCGAACGACTGTTTCGTCACGGGTTGGGAATTGCGGGGAGGCCTCGAACATCTGCTCGTCGACTATCTTGAAAACGCCGAGCTTGCCCATGGCATAGCCCGCGTCTCGACTGATTATTATAAGGAATTGCTCACCGAAGCCATTGCCGCAGGCGCCGACGCGATACTGCTCGGCAGTGATCTCGCATTCAACGCAAACACGCTGATGTCACCCGCCCAGTTTGACGAATTCATAGCGCCCTATCTCAAAGAACTCGTGGATGTCGTTCACGAAGGCGGCGTAAAGGTAATCAAGCATTCGGACGGGAATCTATGGCCCATACTCGACCGGCTGATCGAGATAGGCTTTGATGGGATTCACCCGATCCAGCCTCAATGCATGGACCTGAAAGAGGTGAAGGACCATTGCGGCAAGAACGTGTGTCTCATCGGAAACATTGACTGTATTGATCTTCTGCCCTCGGGTACTGAAGAAGAAGTTGAAGAAGCGGTCAAACAGGCTATCAAGGTTGCGGCCCCGGGCGGAGGCTATATTCTTGGCTCTTCGAACTCGATTCATCCCGGCTGCAAACCGGAAAACTATATAGCCATGGTGAGAGCAACCCACAAGTACGGCAACTATCCGATCTCGCTCGAATAGAAACGGCTGATGTTCTCGGTCTAGATTATTGCGGGGCAGTCTTCTTATCCCCTTCGCCCTTGCCCTTTCGCTTCCTTTATCAGGTTACAAGCTCGAACGGCCACGTGAAGACGCCGCCGTCCATGAATTTCGTGTCTTTGAATCCGCCGGCCTCGAGTATCTTGCACGCCTCATAACCCCGCAGGCTTATCTTGCAAAACGTGATTATCTCCTTGTCTTTCGGCAGTTCCCCCATGCGTTCCCTGAGCTGCCCGAGCGGAATGAGCACCGACTCCTCGATGTGGATATCATCGTACTCGTTCTGGTTCCTGACATCGAGAAAGACGAAGTCCTCATGAGCTTCAAGTTTGCGCCTGACCGCCATCGGAGAGATGCCGCGCGCGTCGCCGGATAGCTTATTGCGGAGCACGTTGATTGCCGTGAGCGCAGGTCCGATGGGTGACGAATACGGCGGCGCGTATGCGAGGTCAACATTCCCCAATGCTTCCGCCGTCGCCTTCATGTTTATGAGCGCCGCAAAGATGTCGGTCCGTTTGTCGGCGTCTCCCATCCCGACAACCTGCGCGCCCAGGAGTCTGCCGGTCTTCTTTTCGGCGACGAGTTTCGTGGCAATCAGTTTGGCGTTCGGATAGTAGTGCGAGCGGTCGTGCGCCGGAACGATAACCGTCTCGACATCATACCCCATCGCGCGCGCGTCCTTCTCCGTCAGGCCGGTGCGCCCCACGTTCATGTCGAACGTCTTGAATATGAGCGTGCCGAGTACGCCCGGAAACGTCTCGCGTCCGCCGGTCACATTGATTCCGACGACGCGCCCCTGCTTATTGGCGGTCGAGCCAAGCGGCACAAAAACCGGTTTGTCACATACCAGATGACGCATCTCGACGCAGTCACCCGCCGCGTAGATGTTCCGGTCGCTCGTCTGCATGCGTTCATCAACTTTGATCGCGCCCGTCAATCCGATCTCGAGGCCGGCCTCGCGCGCGAGCGCCACGTTTGGCTTGACGCCGATGCCGAGAACAGCGAAATCAGCATCGAGCGTCGTCTTTTCAGTCACGACTTGTTTTAGGTTGCCAAGGTCGTCGCCCTTGAATTCCAGAACGGCATCGGACGTGCTTACCGTTACCCCTTTGTCTTCAAGATGCCGCTTTACGATGACCGACATCTCATAGTCGAGCGCTAGCATTATTTGATCGGCCTTCTCGACAAGCGTGGTCTCGACGCCGCGCTCGACGAGCGCCTCGGCGGCCTCGAGCCCGATAAACCCGCCTCCCACGATCACACCCTTTTTCCCTTTGCCGACCAGCCTTCGCAACACCTCTGAGTCTTCGATGGTCTGCAGCGTGTGGATGTTCTTCAGGTCGGCGCCCGGTATCCGGGGAACAATCGCTTGCGCGCCGGTAGCTATCAAGAGCTCGTCGTACTCGAATGAGAAATCCTCTCCTGTCTCGTGGTTCCTTCCGGCAACCCGCCTGTCATTGCGATCAATCGAGGTTACCTCGTGGTGCGTGAGTATCTCCAGCCCTTTCATTTTCTTGAAGAACTGCGGCGTCCGCGGCACGCCGAGCAAGTTCGAATAGAGCGCGTCCTGCCTTGATACCTTGCCGCTCACGTAGTAAGGAAGCCCACACGCAGCGTACGAAATGAAATGTCCCTTGTGGAGAACCGTTATTCTCATGTTCGGATCGCGCCTGCGCGCCTTCGAGGCGGCCTTCAGACCCGCCGCATTAGCGCCTATTACCACAAAATGCCTAGTATCGACCATCGTTCGTTCTCCCTTCGTGTTTTCTTCCAGCCGGGTGAATGCCTGAGTCGAGAGGGTCGTCAGTTCTCTCAAACATACACAAGGTTATCATGTTCGTCAGAACGATTCAAGAGTGTCGGCCTCCGGGTTTTGACACGCCCACGGCGCCATGTTACGATAAAGCCATGTCGGGTAAACACGTGCTCTTGGTCGCCCCTTACATCCACGACTTCGCGGCCTACGACCTCTGGCTCAAGCCTCTTGGGCTGCTTTATGTCGCCGCAGCGGCGGAAGCAGCAGGGTACAGCGTTCGCATCCTGAACTGCCTCGACAGACGACATCCCGCCGTGACGTCTTCGCCAGGACCTTCTCGCGCGCGAAACCACCCGCACGGCACGGGCAAATTCAGTTGGGAACCGATTCCAAAGCCCCCTCCCCTCGCCATGATTCCGCGCAGATACAAACGATACGGCATCCCTCTCGAAGCTTTCAGAAACGGACTCGCCGATGGACCGCCGCCTGACGCTATAGGCGTCAGCTCGATGATGACCTACTGGTGCGATGGCGTCGGCGAAACGATCTCGCTTGCGCGTGAAGCGTGGCCGGGCGTGCCCGTGATCCTTGGCGGAGTATATGCTTCCCTCTGCCCCGACCACGCGCGTGAACATGCCGGAGCCGACTATTTAGTCACCGGCCCGGGTGAAGAGGGGTTCGTCGAAATTCTCCGCAGCATCATCGGAAAGGGAGCGGGGCCGCGGGCTGACTCGGACCGGCTCGCGGGAAGTTCCTCGCCTCGAGAGGCGCGGTTCGGAATGACTTCCGTGCCGGCGTATCATTTGCTCGACAACCTTGATTCCGTCAGCATGCTCACGTCTTTCGGATGCCCCTTCGCATGCGCTTATTGCGCCTCCAAGCTGCTCCGGAACGGCTTCATACAAAGGCCCGTGAAGGATGTCGTTGAGGAAATCGAATATTATGTCAATGACAGAAAAATCCGCGATATCGCGCTCTATGACGACGCGCTCCTTGTGAAACCCGACGACCACATCAAACCGATTTTGCGCGAGGTCATCGCGGAGGGGCTGCAGGCGTGCTTCCACGCGCCGAACGGACTCCATGCCAACATGATCGATGAGGAACTTGCGCATCTCATGAAAGAGACCGGTTTCGCGACTGTGCGTCTTAGTATCGAGAGCATCGATGCCGCACGCCTCAAGGATTCGTGCGCGAAGGTGACTCCGGACGGCTTTAAGAGAGCGGTTTCGTGCCTGCTCGCCGCAGGGTTCGAGATCGGCGACTTGCAGGCATACCTGCTCATGGGAGTGCCGGGCCAGCAAGAGTCCGAGGTCAAAGAAACAATGCTTTTCGCACACGAGATGAACACGCTCGTACGCCTCTCAGATTTCTCCCCCATCCCCGGGACAGGCTACTTCAGGGCCGCCACGGAAACATATGGCCTCGACCTCTCAGAACCGCTGCTCCAGAACAGCTCCGTATACCCTTATCTTGTGCCGGGACTGGCAGACCGCTATAAAAGGCTGAAGGAGCTTGCTCGGTCATTGAACACCGAACTCCTGCGCCACACGGAGAACGTGCTCTAAACCGGCGAAAGCTCGGATACCGCATCACGTCCCCCTCCGATCCAGTCTCTTTCTCTTCTTTCCTTGTCATTCATCATTTCCTCCGGATTCTTGCTTCCCCTCTGCACTTCCCTCTTCTTCTCTGCCGGGTTCCTCTGCTCACCCAAGCTTTCTGCCCCAAATAAGTCCAAATAGCACCTTTTTCAGGGGCTCTTGGCCATTGGGCCAAGAAACAGGGTGTTTAATTGAAACACTCATGGAACGCATGAAACGGTGATTACTGTTTCATGAGACATCTTTGTGCAGCTTTTCAAAGCATCGAGTGCTGCCTATCCGGCAGAAGTTGTCGGCTAATAATATATCATTTATCCGATTGAGATTGTCATATATTCCTCGCTAATAAGTTGATACACGGCTAGTTCTGAATCCGCCTGTGCGGGGGTTTCCATGCAGAAAGAGTGGCCAAACAGGGCCTACCCTGGCGCAATAGGAGACGGAAATGGCATATTAATTGCTCTTATTCTTCAGTGATATTTGCCCGCCACACGGGCAGATATCTTTCTCCTCATTGGGCTGGGTGTTAGGGGTGGCACCCAGCCTCCTCTCCTTTTAGGGCCCGACTCGGTTTGCTTGAATTCTGCATATCTCTGTGCTACCATTGTGCACGTTTATCGACCATCAGGCTTGTGTCTGTTCTGAGGGGCACAGTGCGCAACGCCGACAGGGGAGCGGGCGATTTGGGAGTATTTCTGACTTGACAGTAATAAATGTGGTATTCCCCGTATTTGCCATCGTGGCGCTGGGCTATCTCCTGGCCCGCAGAAAAACGATGGACGTGTCCACCATCTCTGAGATCATGGTAAACCTTACCAGTCCCTGCCTCGTCTTCACATCGATAGCGAAACGCGAAATCGCCCCATCGGAATGGCTGGTGATGGGAGGCGCGGCAGTCGCCATAGTGCTTGGCAACGGAGCTATGATGTGGGTGTACCAGAGAACGAACAGAGTGCGCATGCGCGGACTTTTCCTTCCCGCGATGTTCATGAACACGGGCAACATGGGCCTGCCTTTTTCGCTCCTCGCATTTGGGCAACCGGGATTGGACAAAGCAATTATTTTCCTCATCGCTGTCGTCCTTATTCAATACTCGCTGGGTGTTCTGATCGCGAAAGGCGAGGGCGGCCTTCGCGAAATGTTTAGGCTCCCGCTCATTTATGCCGCGTTCACAGGATTCGCGTTCTCCGTGTTTGACGTGAACCTTCCCAAATTCCTCCTGACGCCGGTCGAAATGCTTGCAGACGTCTCGATTCCCTTGATGATCCTTAACCTCGGTATCCAACTTCACACCCTTTCGGTTTCCAGCATCCGCCATGCGGTTGCCGCAGCAAGCATTCGCATGGGTGGCGGTTTTATTATCGCCCTCGTCTTTGTGACGGTCGTCCGCGTATTTGGCGTGAGCCGGAACGTCATCTTCCTCGATTCGCTCATGCCACCAGCCGTTTTCAATGTTATACTTGCGCAGAAATACGGCGCCGACCCGGACGCCGTCGCCTCAACAATCGTTCTCGGCACGCTGCTCAGTGTGATCACAACGCCCCTTTTTCTTGCCTTCGTCACATGAACTCAAAGACGCCTTGCCCCTTTTCGTCTCTTGCCACTTTGCGTTCTTTGCGCCTTTGCGGTTAAAATAGTCTTGGAGGTGTTCCATGAAGCTACTGTTCATATCGACTAATCGGCTCAGGCGCGTGATGCCGCCCATGCCGCTCGGCCTGGCAAGCATCATCGGCCAGCTTGATGACACGCGCCACGAGATACGCGTGCTCGACCTGATGTTCTCGGAGCAGCCGGAGACCGACCTGAAAGCTGTTCTGTCCGAGTTCGACCCCAACATCATCGCGATATCCGTGAGGAACGTCGATAACCAGTCTTATCTCCATACCGAATATCTGCTGCCGCAGGCGAAGGAAGTCGTCGCTTTGTGCCGCGCCAATTCCGACGCGACCATTGTCGTCGGCGGGTCAGCGTTCACCGTGAGCCCGGTCGCGATTTTCGATTACCTCGAGCCTGACTTCGGGGTCGTCGGCGAAGGAGAGATCGTTTTCCGTGAACTCGTGGACCGCATCGAGAAAGAAAGCGATTGCGCTGACTTGCCCGGCCTCGTCTGGCGCGAGGAACGCGAGCAAGGTAGCCGCATGCCGGGAGACATCCGCATGAATCCTCGAAGGCACATCGAGGACCTGGATTCGCTTCGGCCCCCACGCCGCGAGTTTTTCGACAACCAGCGCTACGCGGCTGCGGGTGGATTCGCGAACGTCATCGTCAAGCAGGGCTGCGGGTTCAGGTGCCTCTATTGCGATGGTCCGTACGCGATGGGGCGGGGCTGGCGCAAGAAATCGCCCGAAAGAGTCGCCGATGAAGTCGAATCGCTCGAGAAAGACCTCGGTGTCACCGTCGCCTACTTCTCTGACGCTATTTTCAATTATCCGGTGGAACACGCGAAGGAAGTGTGCCGCGCGATAATTCGCCGTAACCTCGGCGTTCATTGGGCGACGTCGTTCCATCCTGCTTTCGCCGACAGACAGCTTGTCGAGCTGATGCGAGAGGCCGGCTGCAGCGCCATCTCGCTCGGGTGCGACACCTGCTCCGAGAAGATGCTCAAAGTCTTGCGTAAAGGTTTCACGAAGGAGCATTTGGGCGCCGCGATGGATATGTTCGAGGAAATGGAAATCAATTACATCCTCTCGCTTCTTATCGGCGGGCCCGGCGAGAACCGGCAGACCGTCGAGGAGAGCGTCGCCTTCCTAAAAGACCGCCGTCCGTTCATGCTCGATTTCTGCGTCGGCATCCGGCTTATGCCGGGCACAGCGCTGCGCGAGATCGCGGTTCAGGAGGGTGTCATCTCGGCGAATGACCCTCTAATGGAACCCAGGTTCTACATCAGCCGGGACGTCAAAGACTGGGTCGCCGACTATCTGCTCGGTGTCTGCTCCGAACACTCTAATTGGACTGTGGCGCATATCGAGCCGTGACGGCACTCAGCCGGTTTACGGCTTACAGTCCACCGTTTGGGTTTTCGGCCCCCTCCCGCGCGGTTGGAACAGAACTTGCATTCTTCTTTGTCAACTGTTAAGGCGGCGCGGACACTCCCTTGCCTGTAATCGTAGTAACTTGCCGGATGAGTATTGTTATGGTAAAATATGCTCGCATTTGCTAGCCACCCATATAATCCCCATTATGCTTCCCTTTGCGGGAACCGCACGGGCCACGTAAGGAGCTTATATGCGAATGATGTGGTCCCTTGTCAACCAGGCGAAAGACGAAAGGGGCAGGGTGAGAACGGTATTGTATTGATTTTTTCTTTGCTCTTTTCTCGTTTCTCCCCTTTCGTCTTTCCCCTTTCGCCTTTCCCCTATTCTCAGAGGAGGTGATCGTCGGCGATATGCCAAATTTGTAATCGCGGAAGCTCCAATTCGTGATTTGCAGAGGTACGTTGAGGGTTTGTATGGTGATGGGCTTTTCATTAAGATGCGGAGGGCTGCAAGAATGAGGACAGTAAATGCAGTTGTAGCTTCATTGGCGATTTTGCTGGTCATAACCGTTGCGCCCGCGTTTGCACAAACGTGCCCGGACCCGGGAAGCGGCGCAGCGGGTGTTGAAGAGTTCCAGAACGCGATCACAAACTGTGACGAGAATCCTGCAATCACCTGTAACAGCGAATTCAGCATCGAGGCTTTCCCGCCGGTCCGCGACGGCAGGTTGGTCACGTTTTCTTATGAAGTATGCAAGATCGCGGAAGCAGTCGAGGTCTACGACCTTAACTACTGGATGTTGGGGTTGGGCCAGATGCTGGACTGCTTGGCCGCCAATAAGACGATCTATGACCTCGTATCAATCTGCTCGGTGTATGACGGAGGCGAGTGCGGATTCACGGATGACGCCGCGACACAGGTGTTCGGCGTGAGATTCGACGCGACCGTCGGCGACGGCGAGTGCAAGTTGTTCTCGGTTACGCTCGATGAGACCGCGCTTGAAGCAGGCTTCGGTGTCGGCACGGGGTGCGCACTGGCGGCGACACAAGGGGACGACCAGGATATTCAATCGGCAGAGAGCCCGGTTCCTGGCTACGCAGCCGTAGCAGGACCTGTCTGCGAGGAGTTCACGTGCCCCAGAAGCCAGGGCTATTGGAAGAATCACGCCGAAGCGTGGCCGGTCGCCTCGCTTACGCTCGGAAGCCAGACTTATACGCAGGCTGAGCTTATAGCGCTCATGAAGAAACCGGTGCGAGGTGATGCCAGCCTCATTCTCACGAAACAGCTTGTGGCCGCCAAACTCAACATCGAGAACGGCGCCGACCCGGTTCCCGCGAGCGATACAATCGAGGACGCCGACAATCTGCTCAGCGGCTTCAATGGCAAGCTGCCATACAAAGTGCGGCCATGCACGCCGACAGGGAAATCCATGGTCACAGACGCCTGGATGCTTGACTTTTACAACAACGGCTTCTTTACCCCTGTCTGCTCCCATTGACCCAAATAAGACCATAACCAACGTTAAGGGGGGAGAGGTGAAAACCTCTCCCCCTTTTTCATGCTTTCCAATCGATGCACGAAATCCCTCGAACCCGAAACTCGTTCTCACCGGCCGCGACCGGTGGCCCTATCGTGCCACGCAAGGCAACATAATTATCAAGCCGGAAACAATTGTTGAACCTCTCATCGAGGCTCTGCGTCTCATTGTCCGGGAGTGGGAACCGAAAGCGAGAACAAATCAACCTGGATAATGCGACAGGCTTGAACCCGCATAGGCGGTCAGAATCAAGAATGGTATAATACGCATGATCGTGACGCGCTTCCAGGCGCACGCGGTTTCGAGGTCTGCCGCACAAATGCTATAATGGATCGAAATTAGGAAGGGAATGCGGGCAATGCGTAGCAGCAAAAGCGTGACTCTGAAAAAGGAAACCGGATCGCACTTCACACCACCTGAGCTTGCACGTTTCGTTGCCTCCAGAATAATTAACGTTCTTAGGCTCGATTCCTTGCATTCATTGACCGTTCTTGACCCGGCCTGTGGAGACGGAGAACTGCTCTTGGCTTTTGCGAAATCTTTCCCTCCAGACCACCTCCAGCGAGTCACTTTTCTGGGGGTCGAGTCGGATGCTTCGGCACTTGAGCGAGCAAGAGAAAGGCTTATTAACCTTCCCATGGGACGGCTAGAACTTATGAACGCCGACTTCTTGGGGCTTTGTGACGGCCACCAGCGCCAATCGGAGTTATTTCAGGACGCGTTGTCAAGAAACGCTTGCTGCGAGAATGTTGACGTAATTATTGCCAATCCACCTTATGTGAGAACTCAAGTGCTCGGTTCACAGAAAGCTCAAGACTTGGCAAGGCAGTTCGCTTTGAGTGGCCGGGTCGATCTTTATCATGCCTTCTTGATATCTATGACTGAATCGTTGTTTCCTGGTGGGATTATCGGAGTCATAACTTCCAATCGTTACCTGTCGACGAATAGTGGCGCAACGATAAGGCAGTTCTTGGCGTCTCAGTACGATATCCTTGAGGTGTTCGACTTAGGTGATACGAAGCTATTCGAGGCATCTGTTTTGCCTTCAGTGTTTATAGGAAGAAGGCGACCTCAGAATGCTACAGATAGAAAGCATTCGAGTCACGCAGCCAGATTTGTCCGCATTTATGAACAATTCAATGAGGTTGATTGCGGGCCTCGGAAAGAAAGGGAGGCTGACTCTGTTTACACCCTTCTGGAAGCTGCTGACACCGGCATTTACCGTATTTCCGGACGACGCTACAAAGTCTCCACAGGATCTCTGGTTCTTCCTCCGCATTCTACAGAACCCTGGGTCATGGCCACGTCGGATGAACGCGCTTGGCTTAATACCGTGAACACTCGCGCAAAGTTTCGCGTCTGCGATTTGGCAATTGTCAGGGTCGGCATCAAAACCACCGCTGATGAGGTGTTCATTAGAAAAGACTGGTCCGATCTGCCCGAAGATGTCAGACCCGAGAAGGAACTCTTGCTTCCGCTGCTTTCTCATGATTGCGCGGATCGATGGCTGGCAAAAGGAGACTGTGCTCAATCTCGCCAAGTGCTTTACACCCACGAAATCAGAAAAGGGCTGCGTGCCACGATAGAGTTATCGGAGTATCCCAAGGCATCTGCATATCTGCAGAAACATCGAACTCGACTGGAAGCACGCGCTTACGTGCGAGAGGCCAGACGCAAGTGGTACGAGATATGGGTCCCGCAAGACCCGGCCGCATGGATCCAACCAAAGCTCGTTTTTCCGGATATAGCGCCAGAACCACTGTTCTTTTACGACTTACGGGGTTGTATTGTAGATGGCAACTGCTATTGGATTGTTCTCAAACCGAATCAGGACCCTGATTTACTTTTCCTTATTCAGGGCGTGGCCAATTCCAGCTTGATGACACATTATCACGACCTGTCCTTCAGCAACAAACTCTACGCCGGTCGTCGCCGATACCTGACACAATATGTACAAAAATATCCAATACCAAATCCCACCGCAGAGCCTTCGAGGCAAATAATTTCGCTTGTGAAGGATTTGGTCTCTGAGCCCCTTCCCGAGCAGGCACTTGGGAAGATAGAGTATGAGTTAGAGCTTTTAGTGGCAAGCGCCTTCGGCGTCGATCCGGTTTTTGCTTGCTAAGGATCATATAGGCTCCGTCCTTCGTATCCGTCGAAAAACTCCATTGGGATCGAACGCTGACACTTGTAGCTGGTGTCGCTCACGTAAGAGAAATGTTCGCCAAGCCTCATACCAGGGCATAGGACTAATCCTTCGACCAGACCTGTCTCCTTGTCTGCCAGGGCAATCAAGTACCGGATACCAAACGTGGTCATCCCGGGGCAAGACGACACACTTTCTTCGAATTCCGGGCTGTATATTCCAAGGTCGACGGTTGGAGAATCCTGCACTTTTACCTCCAGAGCCTGATTTCGTATATCGGGGTATCCACCCGCCAGCAGTTCGCTCTCTTCCATCTTGTATCCCAAGTGCTCGGCTACCAGCATCTCAAGAGCTTGGCCTCGTTTTTTTGTTGCTGCCGGGCCCATCCGCGTCCTCAAAATGCGACCCAACAGTCTCTCACGTAGTATCTCCAACGACATGATCCCGCCCGACGCTGGCGATTCGTGAATCGAACCTTGCGGAGCCCGGAACTTGCGCGCAACCATTCCAGTAACAGCAGGCGTGTCGGGATAGAACAGTACCGGTGGCTTACGGTCCATGATTGATTTCCGTGCTCTCGAAGAGATCAATAATTGGTGCTTAATGGTTGGCTTTCCGAAGCGTCCAAACTTACTTTCAATGTACTCCGGCGAGAGGATGACTACCGAGCTGATTGCCTCGGTATCCGGGCTGACCCTGACAAAAACGAATCTCACGTCTTTTGCTAGCAACCGTTCTCCTGAAACAAACTCCACCTGCACCGAGCTACTTGCCGGGTTGCGGTTCCAGACCTGCAAATTATAAGAATGACCGCTCGTAACTATGCATGTGTCGACATAATCCCGCAGAATTCTCGGGACGCCTTTTCGTCGCGGCGGCACGATCGTATAAGAATCATCGGGAGCAGCGGGAGGCAGAGGATAGTTCTCAAGCGTTCGTGCGACGAGCTTCCGTATGTTCGAACCATCCGTCCTAGTTTTGCCGCTTAGAAGAAAGGGCCCGCCGACTAGTGCGCTAAGTCGTTCCGCTAAAACTTCCGGTGGAGTTAGAAGACGTTTGCTCGCTGGTGGAATGGAGAAAGCTTTGTTCATCTACCCAAACCTGAAGACTCCTATTCATCGCGAAATAGCTCGGCCAGAGAAATCCCAAGAGCGTCCGCGATCTTCCTCAGATTGATGACCGCAATATTTCTCTCGCCCCGCTCCACGCTTCCAATATAAGTGCGATCAAGGCTGCACTCAAACGAGAGTTCTTCCTGCGACCATCCCTTGTTTTCCCGCAGACCCCGAATTCTTGATCCGAGCTGTTTCAGAAATCGCTTGTCGGCTTTGTTGTATGCCATATCCACCAATATGACGTTTCGCCGACTATCAGTCTACGGACTATAAGTAGCATACAGGCAAGTGACAGCGCTCCCTTTATTAAAAACCAACGACAGAAGAAAGCCCTCGACAGGATTCCTTTTCTCACACCGCCAGACGATACTTAGGACAGCAATCGTTCCCATCTTCATTATCTTGGGATTTCGTCGACAAGCCGATGTTGTGCGATATAGGAAAAATGGTATAATGCCATGAGTCATGAAAAATGTTTCCATGCGCGGGTCTTCCACACAGACAATGCCGCTAAAGCATGAACCCTAGACCATGAACCGAGTTTCTTGGGAGCAACCGACCCCACTGCACGGGGTTGCCAGGAGAAGAAAGGCGAAGCTTGGAAACCAGGAACAAGTCCCTTTTCCTTTTCTGAATCCTTCCCTTTCGCCTTGCTCCTTTCGTCTTTCGCCTATTTCTTAGGAGGGAAAACACATGACCTTGGACCTGTTTGGACATTCGATGTATCTGATCAGAAGAAAAATCTTCACGCTGTTCGGGGGCGCCTTTCACGTCTACGATCCGACAGGGCAACTCGTTTTCTACTCGAGATTGAAAGCCTTCAAACTGAAGGAAGACATCCGCCTTTACACCGGCGAAGACATGCAGACCGAGGCGCTCGTCATCAAGGCGCGGCAGGTGCTCGATATCTCGGCCACATATGATGTCGTTGATCCCTCGACAAATCAGAAGGTCGGCGCGTTGAGGAGAAAGGGCTTGAAGTCGATCCTGAAAGACGAATGGATTTTCATGGACGCAAATGATCGCGAGATCGGGTTCGTGAAGGAAGACAGTATGGCGCTTGCGCTGGTCAGGCGCTTCTTGACCAACCTCATTCCCCAGAAATATCACGGCGACATAGGCGGCATGCCCGTTTGCATTTTCAAGCAGAACTTCAATCCGTTCGTAATGAAAATCACTGCCGATTTCTCTCCGGATATAAACAGACAGCTCGACAGGCGCCTCGGCATCGCCGCCGCCATTCTCCTGTGCGCAATCGAGGGCCGGCAACAATAGGATGATCGGCAACCAACAAGCCAGAAATTTGCCGACACGGTTGATCAATGAGGATCGAAAAGAACAGCGTCATCATAACGAGTTCTGAAGACCCGAGCAGCCCGGATGCTCTGGCACTCATGCGAGAGCTCGATGAGGAATTACTGAATAGATATCCGGCGCAGAGCGTTCATGGAATGAAACCGTCTGAAGCCGATGTTTTCATAATAGCAAGATTTGATGGACTCGCCGTCGGATGCGGCGCTCTTCGGCGTGTGTCAAAAGAAATTGTCGAAATCAAGCGCATGTTTGTGAGACCCACTCATCGCGGCAGAGGCATTTCCAGACAAATCCTCAACAAACTGGAGTCAACCGCCGGCGCGTTCGGATACAAGAAAATATGGCTTGAAACCGGAGACGCTCAACCAGAGGCAATCCGCCTCTATGAATCATCGGGTTATTGTCGCATTCCATGCTACGGCGAGTACGGCCATGATCCGCGAAGCGTTTGCTTTGGAAAACGATCCCAGTAAACTATGCGGGGGGCAAAAGGAATCTGTTTCCAGCGTGTGATGGCTCGGATTTGTGACGGGAATCGAATCTCGATGTCAAGCTGGGAGGCTGGAGTGGAGCGTGACAGCAGAATGAAGGCGATTTCTTGCGAGAGAAGCGGCGCCTCAATGCAGCGTTACGTTTCCAGACCCATTTTCCTGAGCATTTCCGTGCATCGCGGATCGGAGCGAATGGGGTCAAACGTCGGTTCGACTTTAAGATAGCGAAGGAAGAAATCTCGCTTCTGGAAGGCCTTGGTTAACCACTCAAGAGCCGGCTCTTTCTCGCCGAGAACAATGTACAGCCTCGCTATTCCGGACGGCGGGACGTAGCCTTTTTTCGAGCGTTCGATCAGATCGTTCAGCGCTTTTTGAGCCTCGTCTTTCTTGCCGGCCTTTGCATAGCCGATTGCGAGCCATGTTTCCACAACGGGGTTCCACGTTTTGGCAAGGGCCTTTTCTTTCTGAAACTCGGCCAGGGCTTGCTCGTTTTTGGACTGCTGCAGATATACCAACCCTTGATCGAGATGGACATAAGCGAAGTTCGGGTCCATTTCCATCGTCTTCCGGATCGCTTGCAGAGCCTTCTCGTATTGTCCGGCGTAGTAGTATATGTGTCCCACCGTTCTGTTAGCGACAAGGGAAAGCGGGTCGAGCTCCTGCGCGAGGAGCACCTCTTTGACGGATTGGTCGAAACGGCCTACGAACAGAAGGTCAAACGCGTACCAGCGATGGGCCGCCGCATAACCCGGATTCAGTTCGATGGCCCGCAGACATTCGCTCTCGGCCCCCTTCCAGTCCCATTCGTAATTCATCTTGATCCACGCATGCGAAGCGTGAGCCTCAGCGAGGGTGTCGTCAAGTTCCAGCGCCTTTGTGACCGCCTGTTTCGCCCGCGTGTAGGCTTCCTGGGGCGAGAAGGCGCTATAGAGTGGAAGGTTCATGTACGAATCAGCGAGTCCGGCATAAGCCGGCGCATAGTCCGGCGCTTTTTCTATTGCCTGCTCGAAATACTCGATTGCCTTCTTCAGTCCCTCTTCCGTCATCTTATTCCAGAAATAGCGGCCTTGCAGATACGAGTTGTAGGCGTCAAAACCTGTGCCCTGCTGTCTGGCTAGCCGCTCCCTTTCCTCGCCCAGCAGTTTGATCTGCAGGTTGTCCACTATTGCCACGGTGATTTCATCCTGGACGGCAAAGACGCCCGCCATGTCGCGGTCATATCGTTCGGACCAGAGATGGTAACCATCGGCCACGCTTACAAGCTGTGCGGTTATCCGGAGCTTGTTGCCCGCTTTTCGCACACTGCCCTCGAGCACGGCGTCGACACCCAGTTTCTTGCCGATATCGCGCACGTCGATCATTTCTCCTTTGAAAGAGAAAGCCGAAGTCCGAGCGACGACCCGTAAGCCCTTGACCTGGCTGAGAGCATTGATTATTTCCTCCGCAAGGCCGTCACAGAAATATTCCTGGTCTTTTCCCGGGCTCATGTCTACGAAGGGCAGAACGACAATCGACGATAAAGCTTTCCCCTGCGCCGGCGCAGTAAATAGGCGATAAGGTAACTTGGATTTGCGGCCTAACAAAACAACCGCGGTGAGAAGCCCCAGCACGACGGCGGCGATGACAACAGCTACGAATCTTGAGCGCTTCGACCCCGGCTTTGACATGACGACCGTTCCCGATTGCCTGCGCGCCCCGCTCTCGGTACGCGGTCTTGGGCGAATGGTTTGATAATTGCGGAGGTCATCGAGAAATTCTAAAACGCTTTCATATCTTTCTTCTCTGTCCTTTGCCAACGCTCTTGCTACGACCGCGCTTAGACCGGTCGGCACGTGAGGACTTATGTCGGCGATTTCAGCAGGCTCCTCATGAATGATCTTATGAATGAGCGAGGCGGGATTCGTCGCGATGAAGGGAGGTCTGCCCGTCAACGCTTCATACAACACTATTCCCAGCGACCATATGTCGGCGCGGTGATCGACGACTTCGCCGCGCGCCTGTTCGGGAGACATGTACTCGACGGTGCCCATGATCGTGTTCGCCGTGGTAAGCTGCGTGCGCCCCGGCAGTTTGGCCAGGCCGAAATCCATGATCTTTGCCTGGCCCTTTTCCGTCACCATGATGTTGTCGCCTTTGATATCGCGATGGATGATCCCTTTATCGTGCGCAGCCTGAAGGCCTTCGGCAACCTGGGTGATGATGTCCAACGCCTTTTCAATAGCGAGCGGGCCGCTTTCCAGCATCTCCTTCAGGGTCCGGCCCTCGACGTAGGCCATTGCGATAAAAGTCCGGCCCTCGCCTTCGTCGATCTCGTACGTCGTGCAGATGTTCGGATGGTCCAGCGCGGCGGCGGCCTGCGCTTCGTAAAGAAACCGTGTCTTCTCGTCGGGGTTTCCGAGGCTGCGGGGCGTGAAGAACTTCAGCGCGACAGGGCGTTTCAGCTTGAGGTCTTCGGCCTTATATACGACGCCCATGCCGCCTTCGCCGATTTTCTCGATGACCTTGTAATGGGAAATCGTTTTGCCGATCATAGCCGTCGAAAGGTGAAGGAACCAGTGTTTGGACGTTGTTCAATATTTGTTTTGCCCACGGCTCGATGATATAACTCTTTAGATAACAAAGTCAAGCTCCCTATTTGTTCCATTTGTCCGAATCCTTGTCATCGGTGTTCCATTTTTCCAGTCGTTGCGGACCGCCGACTTCGAGCGATTTCTCGAACCGGACTCCTTTTCTGTGAATCTTGGGGATGAGCACAGCCTGGTAAGGATACGTTATGACCTGGGCATACATCATCCCCGGCGCCGGCGAGTGCTCTATCGCTTTGACCACAACGGCTTGCTCATACTCGCGCGCTGCAACTATCTCGACGGTATATCCCGTATTCGGCCTCTGACCCAGGAACACAGTGAGGAGACTTGCGTTCTGGAAATCGATGCGCGGTATCGGTTTCAGGCCGTGTTTTGAACAGAAAGCGCGCCAGTCCTTCGACTTTCTGAAGACATATTGGCCGGCGGGCACATTGGAAACGCTGACACCTGTGAGCCGGACCGGAGTAAGCGTGAGTTCGATGCCCTCCTTTCCGATTGCCTGCGCGTTTTTCGTTGTGCCGCAGGCCGAACCCAAACATATTGAAAGAAGCATAGCCACTGCGCAACCAAGAGCAAGCAATCTCATGCGAGCGACATTAGCATATGTTCCCATTCTCGACCTCCTCTTTTCGCAAAGTGGTTCTCTCTTTGAAAAGAAGCACATTGAGCACAGACCACATTATCATGGCAGTAATGAAGATTGTGCCGATTCCGCTCAAGAGATTGGAGAGGGTCCGCCCGCAAATTTCCGGGGCAGCGCCTGTTCCAAGGATAAGGGCGGCGATGATTGCCGCCTTCAAGAGCTTTTTTGAACCGTTGTCCAGCCGGCCTTCCAGCAAGTGATGAACCATCACGATCGACGGGAATATCATAGACACGTAATGCGCCTTTCGGCTATATGGCGAAATCATCGTCATCGTGAGAAGCACGAGCGCGAATTCAATCGGCGCCGTTGTCTGCGCCGACACCGGCGAACTGCGGAAATTCCACGCCATGAGAGCGAGCATCAAACCCGAGATGCCCCGGGAGAGCAGTTCTACCGTTTCAGGCGCGAGGTTCAAGACATTTATGTACGTCGGGTTCGCGCCTGCCTCGATTGAGCTTGGTGTGAGCAGGCGCATGAGGAACGTGCGCAGGGTCTGACCGGGAACGTAAGCGCCGGTGGCCTTCGGGCCCATCGCGACGGCCATGGGCCTTGTCACGTTCCACCAGTGGGCCAGATCATGCAATGCCTTCGAATAGCCCATCAACAGCACGGGCAGCGCCACCGAAAATAGAAAGCAGCCGAGCACGATGCCGGTCGCCATTCTCCACTGTTTCTTGTAGAGAAAAAAGGGGATAAAGAGCGCCGGAGTAACTTTCGCCGAGACGGCAACGGCCAACACGATGCCCCCGACTAGAGGAAGACCCTTTTTATAAAGCGCCAATCCCGCGAGCGTGAAGAATAAGACCACAAGATTCGATTGTCCGAGGGTCATGTTGCTTGCGATCGGCCTGAGCGCGATGACAAGCGGCAACAACCACATCAGGACGTGGATTCCGCGCAAGCGCTCTCGCACGAGGTAGATGGATAGCAAGAATGACCCGACAAGCAGTCCGAGATTGAAGAAGTACCAAACAACACAGAAGCCGGCCAAACTAAGGAACGAAAAAGGCGCCATGAAGACTGCGAAAAAAGGAGGATTGAAAAAGGCCCGCCATTCTTGCGGACCATACAGGTTTCCCCCTTCCACGATTGCCTTTCCGGCATTGTAGAAAATATACGAGTCGGTTATATGCATTCCGTGCCGAATGCATCTGAAGCTGAACATAGCCAGAATTGCGATGCCTGCCACAATGGCGGCGGCTCGCACGCGCTTCTTTCCGGCCATAACAGCCAGCCAGTCTGCGAACTTCTCCATGAGGCCTCCGAGATTCTCCAAATGCGCGATACATATCCTACATGTAACCGAGGCTCTTGAGCGCCTTCTTGGCTTCCTCATCGAGGTTTTCGGGGATAAGCGGGATGCCGGAAGCGGTCGTGTTGATGACGGTGTCGAGCCTCTTCTTCAAATCCATCTGAAGCGGCTTGTACTTTCCGGCAAAGAGGTCCTTGTCCTTTTTCTCCGTTTCAACGAGGTTGTTCATCTCCGCCGGATCAGCAAGCAAATCATAGAGATCGTAGCCATTCCGCGCAGGGGCATAGATCAATTTATATTGTTCTGTCTTCAGCGACCTCAACTCATTGCCGCCTACGCGCGGCGGCAAGAGAGTTTCGGCGTACGAGTCGGGCGGCGCAGCGCTATCAACTCCGAAAGCCAGCGGGACAAGGCTCTTGCCGTGCAGCTTGATCGCAGGCTGGACGCCGAGAAGATCGTAGACGGTGGGCGCAATATCTATTGTCCTCACGAGGTTGTCGATTACGACGCCGCCGGGTCCGTCATACGGCAAGCGAACAATGAGAGGAACCCGAAGCAGCGTCTCATAGAGCTTTCCACCGTGTTCGAAGTAATAGTCATGCTCGCCCAGGCCCTCTCCGTGGTCCGCCACGGCAATAATGAGCGTGGACCCGGTCAGCCCCCATTGCTCGATTTTTCTTAAGAGATTCCCCACCCACACGTCCATCAGTGAAACTTCCGCATCGTACAGCTTAATCGCGCGGCTCGTTTCCTCGAGGGAAAAACTTCCTTCCTTTTGGCTGGTCGGCGCTTTGCCGGTGACGGAAGAAAGGTCGCCGTTGTACTCATAATATGGGGAGTGCGGGTCGAAGTAGTGCACCCATAGAAAGAACTTTTGGTCCTTGTTTTTCTCAAGCCACTCAAGCGCAGCCTTTGTGACTTCGTCGGCTCTGCGTTCGTAACCGTTGTGCGCGCCCGGGTACAGGTTGGAAGGCACGTCCCATTCAATTCCCTTCAGGATGGATTTCGAGAAATCGTCGTCATAAACGTCGAAGTGGCGGCCGAGGCCAAACTTCTTTTCCAGGACATAAGCGCTCACAAAGGCGCCTGTCCGATAGCCGCCGGCTTTGAGCGCGCCGGTGATAGTCGGAACATTTTCTCTCAGCACATACAGTCCGTTATCACGGACACCGTGGAAGGTGGGATACAGACCAGTCAGGATTGACGTGTGCGATGCAAGCGTGATCGGCGCGCAGGTATTCGCATTGGAGAAGCCGATGCCGTCCCGAAAGAGCGTGTCCAGATTCGGAGTTCGGGTGCTCTTGCTTCCATAGCAACCCAACCTGTCTTGTCGCAGCGTATCCAATGTGATCAACACTATGTTGGGTCTGTTTTCCCGCGTTTGCTTGAGATATGCCTCCATCTTCCCGGTCTTGAATCGGCCGGACTTGAAAAAGAGCACTGCGCCGGAAAGCAGCAGGATGATAATGAGAAGGGCGGCGAGAAGTATCTTCTTTCTGAGCAACGTGAAAAGTCTCCTTGTCAGGTTCTGTTCGTGATTCCGGATCCCTTGTTTCTCTTTTCGTTCTTTGCGCCTTTGCGGTTTGCTTCTTTTACTTGATTCCGCAGAGCGTCCTGGCGAACTCTTTTTTCTGCTCGAGGTTGCCCTGGCGGTAGATCATGACCCGCTGCGCCTGCGGCGAGCCTGCGCCATGCATCGACTCGACGAGGGCGGTCCCGGCGGTCATGTTTTCGATTAGTCTTAAGACCCGGATGCGGTCCTCGGCTGAGGCAGTATCCGTAGCCTTGTAGTGCTTGTGCAGCATTTCACCGATTTCCTCGTTCCGGAAGTCTTTCTCGCTCGGCAGCGTCGCTATCACGCCGCCGGCAATATCATGGGAGAGGCGGGATATTTCGTAGATATATCGCGTCACATTGTGTTTGCACACGTTAGCCAGCAGAGGGTCAACTATATATGCGCCGGACTTTGTTTTCTTTCCCTCGGACGAGCAGGCGATCGAGCAACAGTAGAGCGTTTCGGTGAGGTGCATCATCTCGGTCAGCTTGTCGCGCACATGCGACGCGCTTGCGCATCCGTTGAGCTCAGCCGCGAGAGCCGTTGCGCCCGTAATGACGTCGCTCACGCCGCCCTTGCAGCCGCCGTAGTTCTGGCGGTGGAGCGACGCGAATCGCTCGACCAGCATGCCGGAAAACTCATACTCGCCGCACATGAACACGCGCTCCCACGGAACGAAGACATCCTCGAGGATAATGATGGCTTCTCCGCCGACCAGTCCGAACGCGGGATTGCCTGAGTCGATTTTCTCGCCGAGGAACTTGCGGTAATCGTTCGACTGCCTGCCGAAGACCATGGTCACGCCGGGCGCATCCGCCGGGACCGCGCATGCGACCGCGAAATCCTTGTCGGCCTCGCGTAATGCTGTTGTCGGCATGAGCAGGATTTCATGCGAGTTGACCGCGCCGGTCTGGTGCTGTTTCGAGCCTCGTATGACAATGCCGTCCTTACGCCTCTCGGTGACATGCACAAACACGTCGGGGTCGGGCTGTTGGCTCGGTGGAAGTGAGCGGTCGCCTTTCGAGTCGGTCATCGCGCCGCAGATCATAAGGTCTTTTTCCTGCATGTCTTTCAAATATGCGGCCAGTCTCTGGTGATACTCTGTGCTTTTTGCAGCATCAATCTCGTAGGTGGTGGAATAGACCGCGTTGATGCCGTCGAGACCGACGCACCGTTGGAAACATGAGCCCGTGCGTTGCGCCAGGAACCGGAGCATTTTCACCTTCGTCACAAGGTCTTCGGCGCTCTGGTGAATGTGGAGGAACCGATTGACCGTCTTGCCCGTAAGGTGTGATCGGGCAGTCAGGAGCGCCGCGCCCTCCTCGGTGTGAACGAGGCCATAGGTCATCGCGGCGCAGCGCACGTGCGGCGCAGTAGCCGGATGCTTGACGACGTCCTCAACCCTTTCTCCGAACGCAAAGACCCTCGTTTTCCGTTCGCGAAGGCTTTCTATGTATTGTCTTGCGGTCATCATAACGGTTTGCTCCTTTCAGAATAAACAAGGGTATGATATCACACCGCTATAGAAAGGGGAAAGACGAAAGGGGACAAAACAGAAGAAGAAGAGGGAACACGAATGGCGCGAATCGCGCAAGGCGCGGCGCGAATGATACGAATGATCGGATTTTGGATTGAAACAGAAACATAAAACTGAACGGGAATCCCGCGAGGCGCGGGACTTCCCCCGCCGAGGCGGGGTCAGCCATGCCGATGAACACCGATGGACGCCGATAGAATCCAAGGAGAAACGAGGAAAGAGAGAAAGGGCGAAAGGGAGCCGACAGCCAATGATGAGTGATGAACGATGAATGAGGAACGCGAAGAATATTGGCGAAACAGATGGTGGCGCAGGCTTGTGACGTTCATGACGAGTCGCTCCTTCTTTTTCTCCATCCCTCTTTTAACCTCATTATCCCAGCGGCAGCTCTCACGTCCTGATGTCTATGGTCCGTGCTGGGGGAAAGCCGAGCAACGAACTTTTTGTTAACTTTTAGGGCGAATGATGGATCACTAATCGCATGGATTACGAATGGCACTAATCTGCAATCACGAATGTCGCGAATGAACAGCGAATGGGAAAGAAGAGACCAGGATCACGAATGGAACGAATGGGGCGAACTACACGAATTCAGTCCGGCGATGGTTGTGTGACCCGCCGGCGGGTAGCCGTGCTTGCGGAATGGTCACATTGACGTCGTTGGCCCGTTTGAGTATGATAGTACGAAATATATCCCTATGGAGGAATCTGGAGAGATTACAGTCTTCGCGATGGAGGCCAGATGCAGGGTGTCTCTCTCCTCCTTTTGGGCAATGCGGCCATTCTTTGGCCTGATATGATATTATAGAAACAAGTTGGCGCGTACGTTGGAATGCTGGAAGGTTGATTGTTGTGAATCGAATAATCGAGGATAAACGTGAAGATCTGGCGCTTCTTTGCGCGCAGCGCCGTGTTCGCCGGCTGGAGCTATTTGGCTCCGCCCTTCGAGATGATTTTGACCCACAAACGAGCGATCTCGACTTTCTCGTGGAATTTGAAAACCTGGCGCAAGGGCAGTACGCTGACAACTATTTTGGATTGCTGGAAGATCTGGAGCGACTATTCGGTTGCCCGGTTGATTTAGTGATGACTTCTGCGATCAAGAATCCCTACTTTCTGAAGAAAATCCATGCCTCCAGAGTTACCCTTTATGCGGCTTGAAGCCAAGAAGTATCTCGAAGACATCAGGCAAGCTGCAGAGCTCCTGCAACAGTTCACGCGAGGGAAGACTTTCCATAATTACATAGCCGACCCGTTATTGCGCTCCGGCGTCGAACGCAAGTTTGAGATAATCGGAGAAGCGCTCAACAAGCTCTCAAGAATAGCTCCTTTGGTTGTTGAGAGCATCACTGAATCTCGCCGCATCATAGCCTTTCGCAACATGCTCATCCATGGATACAATGCGATCGACGATAAAGTGGTTTGGGATATTGTCGAGACGAAACTGCCCGCCCTTGCCCGTGAGGTCGAAGCCTTACTCGCCAATGAAAGCGATACCTGAGATTCGCTGCAAAAATCCGTGGCTTGCTTGGAATTGTTGAGTGATAGCAGTGTGTGGCCATGAAATTGTAGACTGGAGACTGGGGAAGTCGGGCCGAGCACAGAAAGTCGTTTTCAAGGATGAAGAAAACCATCCTCGTTGCAGGAGACGTGCTGACTTTGTCAAGAGTGTAGACGCGACCCATTTGTTTTTTGTTGTCCAACGCTTCTCTGGCCAGTTATTTCGCCTATCCTTTTCCCAAACCTTCTTTTCGTATTCCTCGCTGATTTCTTGAGCGAAGATGTTGAGCCAACGTTTTGCGAACACATTTCCCCCCTGACCAATTGCAGACCACCATCTAGATGCTAGGCGTGTACCGACATTACAGGCAGTTGGTCCCATGTTCGGTGTTGGAGAACGCGGCCTGTGCGTTTCTTGTTTATTCCGCCCCATTGTTTGAAAAAGAAGGGGATGTTTGCGGCGAGAGCCTGATCGCGGATATCGAGCACCCATTCTTCGCGTAGTGCTCGGGATCTTGGGCCGGACTCGCCTCCGACGATGACCCAATCGATTCCACGGAGGTCAAGGTTCGGCAGGGGCCCGAGAAGAGGTTCGAGAGACAGAAACTTGACATGGGCGTGGGTGTTCCGGAGATGATCAATTCGGAAGGCATGCGTTTGATCTTCGACGGTGACTCCCATCCAGACGTTAGGCGTCCAATCAATCCGGCAATCGAGTTCGAAGAGACGATCAGACCGTTTGGTCAGGACTTGAAACCGATGCCATGATGCGCATTGCATGACTTCAAAGATTCTCATTATGAAACTAGTTGGAACGCTTTCGTGAAAGAGGTCGCTCATAGAGTTTACGAAGATTCGTTGCGGTTTCTTCCATTCGAGGGGCAATCCCAGCATGTGCTCGTGGACCGTTGGGCGGAAACCGTTGACATAATTCCGCTGTCCCATCGCCCGAAGTCGCAATGCCATGCGTTCGGCATAGCAGTTCTTGCAGCCAGCGCTGATCTTTGTGCAGCCAGTGACCGGATTCCATGTTGACTCCGTCCACTCTATCTTCGAGCTAGCCATTTTTCACCGCCTTGATGGTCCTTATGCTTCTGTCTTTGTGGCAGCTCTTGTAGCTGCATCCAATCTGCGCATCACAGTCAATCTTACCTTCCTTGCGCAACTTCATCATAACATCGCGTCCGTGCCTCGGGGCGTGACCATGGGCGAGGGTGAAATCGTATACGTCACGATTCGTAACTTCCCCGCTCTCTCGGATATATTCCCCCAGTTCCCGCTCGAACAGTTCCAGCTTCGTGAGCCTCTGCAACTCGGGAAAGAGTGAACCCTGTCGTTTTTCCATGTCGTCATCGATATCGAAATTGGCTTCGCCATTCAGTCTGTTTTTGTCCCATGCAATGTTCAGAAATTTTTCTACGCCGAGGGGGTGCTTGGAGCCGAAAATGAGTCCGTAAATGTTTGCTGCTTTCCTGATCGAGAAGGGGTAAAGCTTCATACTGTTGCCTGCGGGAATCTTCCGCCGGTAGTAGTCAAGAATGGCGCGATGAGCGTTCTCGTGTCCGGCGTTGCGAATTGCGTTGGCGTTAAGATCAGGAAAATAGGTACGAACACTCTCTTCTTCCGGGAACCTCCGCAATATTGACGATGAGATGAAGAACAGGAAATCGGTCTTCTCGAGGGCGATAAGTCTTCGGAATATGGCATCGTTCACCTCCTTGATGCCGTACTGGTCAATGAACATCAGATTGGGCTGAGCCCCAAAATCCGCGTAGCGTGCATTGAAAAACTCGCCGAAGTCTTCGTTGCAACAATCCAAAGAGATAAGATCACCAAACTGCCGCCTAATCTGCTCAATCTCGGAGAGCATCCGGGATTCCAGAATCGTGGCTTTGCCAATATTTCGCTCGTTGAGAACGACCCGTATGCGCATGGCTTTCTTGATAATGCCTTCGCGGAACTTCTCGACGGTTTTCAAAATGCGCATGGGGCTACCCGGTGTGCCTTCTGCGTCGTATCCTGAACCGGCAAAGAAGTCGCAGACAAGAAGACTACCAGAGAAGGGTGCATTGATAAAGACGGGAAGCCATGCCTCAAGATACCGTTCAAATATCTCAAGCTTTGTTATCGTGGCTTCATCAAATGGTTTTTTGTTGATATCTTCAGGCATTGAACGCTCCGTTCAATGTTTCGGCACATGATCTGCAATTATAGCAGATTCATGTCACATGTACGTAGGTATGCGTGTGATGAAACCTTTCCGCAGGTGTCAAGCGCAATCAAACTCAATGTCGTAGGGCTCCTCTTCGCGAAAGCCGTAGGTGTTCAGGAAGTCGGGGATGTCGGAGAAATCGATGTCGCAGAACTCGGCGAATTTCGTACGCGATATGAGCCCACGGTATTGGCATTTAATGGTAGGGGGAAGCGATAAAGCCGAGTGATTTTCGTTGGATGGAGTAAGAGAGCGAATGACGCATGTAAGAAGCTATTTTGGATTTTGGATTGAACCAGAAAGAAGGAACAAGAAACTGCTTATTAACTACCAATGAACGCCGACATGCGCGGACGCGAGCTATTTGGGATTTTGGCTTGCGGAAGGAAAGATTGATTGATAAGGGGATACCAGGAAGCTAGAATGCAGAATACGAAATAGTTTTGCGGGGTTACTTGACATTTGCTGAGTGAAAGTAGTAGTATGCGACTATCAAGCATCGACCGTATTCATATCATCACGGCGGTCATAGATGGGCACATTCAAAACTAAGGGGGGAGTCGCCGAAGTCCAATTACGCACTCAGCGGTCAAGCCGGGAAATGAAAACCGCCGAAATTCAAGAGTTTTTGTCACTGCTGTCCAAAACAAAAAAGCCTGAACCGCAGAGGGCGCGGAGGGGCGCAGAGAAAAACGGCAAAAAGCCAATGTTCTCAGCGTCTTCAGTGTACTCTGCGATTAATGATTTGTGCAAGCTTTTTCTCCCTTGCCGTTTATGAAAAAGAGGTTTCCTGGTTCGTGCATGTCAGCGTTACTCAATGGTGACAGACTTTTTCGATGATTTGATTCTGCTGTCTTGGACAAGAGTGAGTTTTTGTCATTCCCGCAAAGACGGGTATCCATTTTTCCTGCAACTGAGACATTTGCGCAACATGCCGTAAAGATTGGATCCTCAACCGCCCAGGAGGAAATCTAATGTCAGCAAAGCTACGGATTCAGGATGGCAATCCTGTTTGGCTATCACCTTCGATTGTTCCCTCCAAAGACATTGTTGTGTCTCCAAATTCGAGCCCGTCGCTCGCAACAATCAATGTGAATTCCAATGACGTGTTTGTGTACGTCAAAGTCGAGAACACAGGTACGCTCGACTTGGGCGGATGCACATGTACAAGTACAGGCGCGTGGGCTATTCCGAGTCTTTTCCAGGGTTTTCTGGCGAATCCTACCGCTACGGCTTCACAAACGCGAGATGGAGCGACCTTCTCGGCGTCTGCCAACGGAGATTCATTGTCTGGCGCCGGGATCAATTTTTGGTTCGGCCTCTCGGCATCCGGACGCCGGGCTTGGGCATGGAGCCCTGACGGTCGTTCCTTCGCGTACGCGGCTTCTCCAAACGGCCCTGACTGGTTTCTCACCATCGTCTCCCTGCAGAACATCACGCGATCAGACGGCAGCACGGTATTGAAAGGCCATGTTGCCGCAACAGCCTCGGGTCTGTTCGCTGGTTCAAACCCCATTCAGTATTGGACGAACGCTAATTTCGGCTGGGCCGGGTCCAAAGCTGTGGTTGCGAGTGGTGCCTATGCCGGAGGGCCAGGGTGGACAGTTTCATTGGCATGCCCCGAGGCGCCGAGTCCGAACGTTTGGGAAAATCTGTTTCCGGTCTTTCCAGGGGAGGTCGAGTGGGCTTTACTGGTCAGCCCATGCGGATCAGTTGTCGCGTTCGCACCCAAACGGCTCAACTCAAGCGCACCGCCACAGACTTTCTTTATGGTCTCAACAGCCACCGCGACTGAAACTCAGTTTCGCAAGAACAACGCTCCGACGAGCATAAGCAGTACCGGCGCGAATGTCTCGATGACCACGACAGCACACACAGCAAACGGGGTCACGGTGAATACGGGCAATGGTACAACGGTTACCGTAGACGATCCTGACTGCACGCTTGTAGGAGGCGGCATCATCATTCGAGTGGATCGGGTAAAAGCGAGTACTCTGCCGTCCGCAAATCTTGGCGTTTTGCCCGTTGGCACTGCCGTACTCGGCATACTTCAGGTCGGCAAGAACAGTTGGGTCAAAGTACCGAACCAGAGCGGCTGGGCAAATCAGTCCGAAAAGCACTGGTGTCTTCTGGCTCAAGCCTATACGGTCGATGGCGCCACCATTCCGCGCCCTTGGAACGGACAGGCAGCAAATCCGCCGCCGTTTCCGATCATAAACGAAACCTGTGCGCAGCGCAACATTGAGATAAGTCCGTGAACGAGGAGACGCTGAAATGACTACCCATCGCTTTACTGTAAACGTGCCTAATCCAACAACACAGCGTGCTTCTGTTCAATTGCGGCTTGAGCCTGCCAAGCGTCAAGGTTTTAGTTGGCTTCCACGCGAATTCCCGAAGGCCGGCCTAAAGGTAATTGCGGCTGGTCTTGCACTCGATGCGTGCGCCGAAGAAGGAAACCCGACTCTCAAACTCAAACTTGAACCATTCACCAGCATTGACGTTCATGCCGTGGTAAATACTGCCCCGTCAAAGAAACCGGGCGTCGCTGGATTTCATTTGGTGGATCACAGGAAGGGCAAGGATGTGGGAGGAGTATTCCTTGTTTGTATTGACCCGCCCCTTGACGAACCTGTAAGTCAGACGATAACGACGCCGAATCCTTGCCCAGCCACCTTGGCAAGAAATCTCTATTTAATACAGCCTGGAGATGATCCCAGCAAGGTCTCTAGAATAAAGTCTGTGCGACCAGGTGATATCTTGGACCTTGTCGCGCAAATCACGAACCCTACAGGCAAATCGCTCAAGAACACGCAGGTTTATCTTGAACACCTCGGTGTAAGCAACGTGGAGTTTACGCCCAGCACATGGAACATCGGCACATTGGGTAAAGGCGCCGTCTTTTATGCTACTTGGCCAATACGCATAACCGCATGGCAGACCGGCTCCTTCGAACCAAGCGTCGTGGTCCTATCGCAACGCACTGATCCGGTTCGTTTGAACGGCAAGCTCTCACTTGCGTTCCGCAAAGAATTGGGAGCGGGCAGCAGCTCCAATCATTGAGCGTACTTCGATCTCACCTTGTTCTTGGCGGTTGAGAAAGAACAAGGAATTGATGAATGATTTGCAACCGAGATCAGCGAGGCGCAGAGAGAAGAGTCGCGCTCGGCGCGAGATTTTGACCCTCCTTTTGTCCGGCTTGTCAGGTCAGTGATAAAGGGGAAGCGAGCCTCAACAACGCCCGGTACTGCCCGCAGATGTGCCTGCCGTGACGGTTGTTGTTCCACAGCACGCTTAAGATTTATTTGAAATGCCTTCCCGAAAAGATGGATCAAAAGATAGAATCAATTGTTTCTCAGACCCTGTTACGCGAGAATAAGAGTGGGAGAATATTGGCATGCGCCGGGCAACCTCTTTCTCAGTCGGACTGCTGATTGCTATTGGATTCGCCGTTGCACCTGTCGCCGCAACTCGAGGACAAGATACCGAAACAGTGAGGCATAAGCCCAACGATCTTGCGAGAACGCTCGAGCAACATAAGCGATGGCTTGACAGTCACCACAAAGAAGGTAGGAGAGCCGTCCTGCGTGATGCGGATCTGCGCGGGGCCGACCTGCATAAGGTCGATCTGCGTATGGCGGACCTGCACAACGCTGATCTAAGGGGGGCGAATCTCACGGACACGATCTTCGATTGGCCCGACATGTTAGAAGCGAATCTGCGTGGAGCAAAGGGCTGGTCTGGTATGTTGGCGAACAAGAATATCTTCACTCTTGAAGACCTTCGCGTGACCCTTCATGCGCATCTCAAATGGCTGGAGAGTCATCATACGGAAGGGGCGAAAGCGGACCTGAGCGAGGCCAATCTGCGTGGGGCCAACCTGAGCAAGGCGGACCTGAGCGAGGCCGACTTGAGAGGGACCAACATGAGGGGGGCCAACCTCAGCGAGGCGGACCTGAGCGAGGCCGATCTGAGGGAGGCCAATCTCCAAGACGCGACCTTCGACTGGCCCGGTACGTTAGAAGCGGATCTGCGTGGAGCGAAGGGCTGGTCTGGCAAGTTGGCAACCAAGAGAATCGTCTCTCTTGAAGATCTTCGCATGACCCTTCATGCACATCTCAAATGGCTGGAGACTCATTGCGCGGAAGGGGCGGCGGCCGACCTGACGGGGGCCGATTTGAGCAGGGCCAACCTGCGTGGGGGCAATCTGACCAAGGCCGTCCTGCGTGGGACAAACTTGTTCGAGGCCAACCTATTCAGGGCCAACCTGCGCCAAGCCAACTTGAGCGGGGCCAACTTGAGCGGAGCCAACCTGCGCCAGGCCGACTTGAGCATGGCCGACCTGAGCGAGGCCAATCTGACTGGGGCCATCCTGAATGACGCCATTCTGAATGAGACCGTCCTGATTGGGACCGACCTCACCGGAGCCCTTTTCTTTGATGCAGATGTGTTTCATGCTCTTTACGAGCCAAAACCGGAAAAGCTTCCTGAAATATATGGTATAGCGTACGCAAAGCATATTGACGAGATGAATTATATTCTTACACCCTACGGGCTTGTAGAGCTTCGACAAGCATTTAAAGATGGAGGCCTTCGAAAACAAGAGCGAGAACTTACTTATGCGATCAAACATGCTGAAAGACTAAGATCGGGTTTTCTCGAAAGCAGCCTACTTTACGCCATGTTTGAGTTTACGTGCAAGTATGGCCTCGCTCCGTTTAGGCCACTAGTTTTGCTCTTCGTAGTCATGGCGTTCTTTGCGGTTCTATACATTATCGTCTTGAGAATCGACGTCTTATTGTCCCTTATGAAGAAGTTACGTCTGCCTGTATGCAACCCGACATGTGTCGAGGGCAGACTGGGAAGGATATGGAAAGTACGGCAAGAAGATTCTATCCATGAGGACAAGAACGCGAGAGCAGTTGAGCGTGTATTCGCGAAAGGTCTCAAGGTCATCTTGCTTGGGTTATATTTCAGCCTGCAATCGGCATTCTATATGGGCTGGCGCGATTTCAACGTGGGCAATTGGATAGCGCGGATACAACGCGAGGAATACAGCCTGAAGGCCACAGGCTTGATTAGGACACTCTCGGGAATTCAATCGCTTATCAGCCTCTATCTGTTGGTGCTTTTTCTTCTTACTTACTTCGGGAGACCGTTCGACAATCTCTGATAAACTTGATTTGAGAACCTAAGAAATCCGGGAACATAATACCCGGGTTGCTTTACATGCTTATGCTTGCCCGCCCGCGGGTGCTGGCGAGAATGCGCGGGAGATATTGTGCGAATAAATTCGCA
>JACRIR010000240.1 GCA_016215705.1 Candidatus Poribacteria bacterium
AGGATCGTGACGGACCTTCACGAAGCGCTGGCGCGGAATTCCGAAGCGTACAGGGTCGAGCTCGAACGTCTTGATGCGGTACGGAAGGTCGGGGCGCGCGTGAAAGAGTGATCTCTGGAACTGATCCGTGTTGTAATCCCTCCTACAGGATTTGCTGAATGGATTGCGCTGGAGTGGCGGCCCTGTAAGTGCGAATTCATTCGCACAATTCCACTGACCCATGATTGAGAACCTTCTCTATTTCGCCCTGCGAACAGTCCTCAATCGCTCGTGGAACGAGCTGATACTCGCCACGAGCGAGCCCGCCCGGATGCAATCGGCGCGTTTGCTCGATATCATTTCTCGTAATCAGGACACTGCTTTTGGCCGGGAACACGGATTCTCCGGCATCCGTTGCGTTCGCGATCTTCGCGAGCGCGTGCCCGTGCGTTCATACGAAGAGTTTGAGCCATATATCAAGCGGATGCGGCTTGGAGAAGAGAACTTGCTCACTGCCGAGACGCCGGAGATTTTCTGTCGGACGAGCGGGTCCATGGGCGAGCCGAAATTCATTCCCGTTACGCTTTCTTTCTATGAAGAGTTCTCGAAGATGCAGAAGATGTGGCAACGGAAACTCGTCGCCGACCATCGGGAGATGCTCAGGGGCAAGATACTCTCGGTGATGTCGCCCGAGATCGACGGATACACGGAATGCGGGACTCCGTATGGCGCCATGAGCGGACACTGCTACAGGCGGCAATATCCCATCACGCAGGCACGCTATGCGGTTCCATACGAGGTCATGTGCATCAGGGATTTCGAGGCGAAGTACTATCTGATACTCCGTCTCGCTCTGGAACAGAACGTGACCGCGCTCGCCGCGATGAATCCAGGCACGCTACTGCTGCTGGGCAAGAAGCTCCGCACGTATTTGCCGCGACTCGCGCGCGACATCCACGACGGCGCGATAGAGCGCGAGATGCAAATCGAATCCTGTTTGCGCCGTTTGTTAGAGGACCGGCTGCGGCCCGACAAGAAAAGGGCCCGTGAGATCGAGACGCTTTGCAACGGGAGAGACATCCGGTTGACGGATATGTGGAAGAATCTATCCGTCATCCTCACTTGGCAAGGCGGCTCGGCGGGTTTCTACCTCCGCGAGTTCCCCCGGTGTTTTCCGGGCGTTCCGTTGCGCGACTTCGGGCTTGTCGCGACCGAAGGCTATTTCTCGTTTCCGCTGTGGTCGAACACGCCTAATGCGCTTCTCGCGATCACGGGTCATTTCTTTGAATTCTTTGAGGTAGGTCCTGATGGAAATCGGGCGGACGTGGCACATGAGTGCGAAGAGATTGAAAAGGGCAAAGATTACTTCATTGTAGTCACGACTTCGGGTGGCTTGTATCGCTATGATATCTGTGATATCGTGACGGTGGTGGATTTCTACAACAAAACGCCGGTGATAGTCTTCAAACAAAAAGGGGGGAACACGATATCGATAACCGGCGAGAAAGTGACTGAGGCGCAGGTGACGGAAGCGTTTCGGGTCGCTGCGCAGTCCTGGATGACGGTCATTGACGGCTTCACGGTGACCCTGAGACTTTCTGACCCGCCTTCGTATGTGCTTGTTGTCGAGACGACCGAGCGCAGGGAGGAGGCTCTTGCCGGCTTGCTGGCCGCATTTGAGTGTGAACTGCGGCTCCGTAATATCGAGTATGCTGCGAAGCGTGATTCACAGCGGCTGGGAGCGCCCTCACTCCGGCTGCTGGAACCGGGTTTTTTTGAAGAGCGCCGCAAGCAGCGGGTGAAGCAGGGGGTTCCGGATGGGCAGTATAAGGTTCCGCATATTATGAAGGATGCCGGCGGCATTCCGGGGTAGGGGAAGAAGTCAAGCCTTGTTATGGCAAGGATTTGTTGAGTATGAATCCGGTTCTCGATCAAATCAAGTTCATGAGCAAGATTGTGGGCCTCGGTCGCGTGTTGAGCATGCGCAAGAAGCATGCAGAAGGTTTGAAGTATGTGCGTGGATACGTGGCCACCACTTGTTTCTGGTCGCTCTTGAACAATGGATTGCTGGACGAGATTCGGGAAAAGGGGAGCGTTGAGATCAAGGACTTTGCGGAACGGAGAGGCCTCGCCCTCGGCGCCCTTGGGTCCATATGCGAGTATCTCGACGGTATCAAGGTCATCAGATACATGCACGGCAGATGCAGCCTCGTGCCCGGGGGAAAGACACTCTTGGAGGAGCCGAGAGGTCTGTTTGACCTCCTCTATGGGTACGAACCCGTGCTACGCGAGATCGAGAACCTGCTCAAGCGTGAGAAGACCTACGGTAAAGACGTGTGGAGGCGAGGCGACGCCGTGGCGAGAGGAAGCGGCGAGCTTGGCCGCCAGTTTCCGTTCCTCGCTGTTCGCGAACTGGTGTTCTCGAACGGTTTCCGACGGGTGCTCGATATCGGATGCGGAGACCTTGAGTTTCTATTCTTGCTGTGCGAGCGACCGGATATCGCGTGCTTCGGGATTGACAATGACGCTCGCGCCCTCGAATGCGCGCAGAGGAGGTTGAAGCAATCGGACCTGAGAGATCGGATCACGGTCACGCTCGGCGACATGTTCGAGGTGGAAGATGTCGCCACGCGATTTCGGGGAATTGACGCGATAACTGCAATCGACGTGTTTCATGAGTATTTGCTTGCAGGCCCGGATAAGGTCATCGATCTGCTCAGCGCGTTCAGGCGACATTTTCCGGAAGCACATCTTGTTGTTGCGGAGTTCTTCAAGCTTCCGCACAAATGGCTCAGGCGAATACCGACCGTCACGCTGGAACATCATCTTCTCCATGCGCTTACGAATCAGGTTATCCTCCCTATAGGCGAGTGGATAGAAGTCTTTGAGAAGAGCGGCTACAGGATTGTAGAGAAGAAGCTGATTCATGCGATTGGGCATGGCTATTTTGTCCTCAAATGATTGGAGCAACAGAACAAGACAATGAGCACGGTAGCGATATATGACGCCACATATGAAAGCGCAATGGATGTTGTGGAGAACGCTTTCAGACATTTCGGCGTGAACGTCGAGAACAAAAGAGTCGTAATAAAACCCAATATCATCGGACCATTCGAGGCGCGGAGGGCGATTACGACGCATCCGGCGATAGTCTCAGCCGTCGTGAATGCCGTCGAAGCCCGCAGGCCGGCGCAGATAATCGTGGGTGACAATCCCGGGGTTCGCGGTTACGGCTCCAACAAGCTTTGCGCGCAGAGGAGCGGAATTCTTGACGTCTGCTCGAAACACTACGTGAACCTGAGCGAGGAGGGTGTTTCGGCCACCGGCAACTCACGCTTTACACAGAGGGTGACCATCTCGCGGTCATTCGTCGAGGCCGACTACTACATTTCGATACCCAAATTCAAGACCCACATGCTGACAGTGATAACCGGCTCTATCAAGAACAGCCTCGGGATGCTCGTGGGCGGACAGAAGGCGGCGATTCACCGAATGGCGGGCGCGTGCGAGAGTTTTTCAGAGGCTCTTGTAGACATCTACCGGTTGCGAAAGCCGGACTTTGTAGTGATGGACGCCGTCGTGGGCATGGAAGGCAAGGGGCCATCGTCGGAAGACCTGCGCGATATCGGGAGAATCCTGGTAAGCGATAATGCAGTCGAGCTCGACGCAGTCATGGCGACAATGATGGGTTTGGAGCCTTCGTATGTGCCGATGCTCCGGATAGCGCAAAAGCGCGGACTCGGACGAATCAGTTTGAGAGAAATCGAGACGGTCGGACCCGTGAAGCGGATCGAGAGATTCAAACTTCCCTCGAAGGTGATGCGCGGGCCCGTCGGCCATCTCAGTTGGAGACTACTCCAGCAGTTGATGATTAGCCGCCCGGTTCCCATCGAGGAAAAGTGCACGAAATGCGGCATATGCGAGCAGCACTGTCCTGTGGGGGCTATTAAACTCAGCCCGTATCCACGGATCAACCCCGAGAGATGCATTTCGTGCTTCTGCTGTATGGAGCTTTGCACGAGCCATGCGCTCGATGTCACAAGAAAGGTTAAACGCTACCGGGGCCGGTTTGAGTATTGAGAAAAATAGTGGCGGCATATCATTCCGGCGCGGACGCGCCCTTATTCGGGGACACCATGCGGCATCGTGTCCCCGAATGAGGGCGGGTTTCTTGGGAGCGCAACGAAAACTCTCGAAGGAATATGAACAGTGAAATCCGCGAATATGTGGCAGGTGACGGCTACAGGTTGCGCTGCCGCCGTTGGGCAACCGCCGCGAGCCCCGACGCCCTCGTGTATTTGCACGGAATAGAAAGTCACTCCGGATGGTTCGCGGAGTGCGCCGAGAAGATAATGCAAATGGGGATAGCGGTTTACGCGCTCGACCGCAGGGGGTCGGGCATGAACACGGTCTCGCCGGGATACTGCCGTGATTATCGCCAACTGGTTGACGACGTGCTTCTATGTGCGCAATCAATCAAGAGCGAACACCGAAGAGTTCATTTGGCCTCGCTTTCATGGGGCGGGAAACTCGCGCCGGCGATCGACATTCTGCGTCCGGGCATATTCTCAACCATAACTCTCATCTCGCCGGGAATATTTTCTCGAGTGGCGCCTGGTATAGGTGAGAAGCTCAATATTGCGCTGAATTCGCTGTTCCGGCCGCTGGCTCTCCACCCCATACCCATCGAGGATAGAATGTTCACGTCCCTGCCCAAATATCTGGAATATATTGCGAATGATCCTCTTCGACTTCGACGGGTGACAGCGCGTTTCTACTTCCAAACTGCGATGCTTGACAGGTTCCTGAAGAAGATGGAGTACCAGTGGGCTGCGCCGACTCAGTTCTTGCTTGCGGAGCGCGACGAAATCGTGGATAACAGGCGGGTTAAGGAAATGTTCGAATGCTTGAAGGCACAGCCTAAGCGGCTGAAGACATACGCCGGATGCAATCATTCACTCCAGTTTGAGAGACCGGATGAAGTCTCGAGGGATATAGTGGATTGGATACGGACTGCAGACGCGGTCGGTTGCTAGTACTGCGTTTCCTGAATAACATGCACTGATTCGACGACGTTCCCCCCTTTGCAAAGGGGGGAAGGGGGATTTGGAACTTTTATCTCCCGAGACTTCTGTCACTTCTTAAATCCCCCTTTTCAGAAGGGGATCGTTGCAACAGAATCCAGGAAGCGCTCTGCCCGAAATGATGGCCAAGCTGCGTTGCGGATTAGTTTCCAATGTTCGAATATTTGATATATCTTGGCGCGGAATTCCTTGCCACCGTGTTTCCGCTCAATCTGTTGTATTGGATTGCGAGGCGAATAGCCGAGGTCCATCACTTCTTTGACGGGAGAGGGCGCGCGGCAGTGAGGGAGAATCTGCGCGTCATGACCGGAGGGAGTCTCGATGAGCGCGCGCTCAATCGCGCAATCAGGCAGACATACTATCAATTCAGCCGTTATCTTGCCGAGTTCTTTCGTATGAGACGTCTTGACCGCCGGTTTTTTGACTCGCATGTGAGGATTGTGGGCATCGAAAATGTGGAGACCGCGCTGAAGCACGGAAACGGCGTCGTTGTGGTGTCGGCGCATTACAGCAACTGGGAGCTTGGTCTTGCGTACCTGACAATGCGCGGGTACCCGGCCTACGCGATTGTGGCGCCCCACAGGAATAAGAGGGTGAATGCCCTTTTTCTCAAGCCCCGCCTGAGCAAGGGGGTGCGCGTCATCTCGACCGACCGCGCCGTTGAGGAAGGCTACAAGGCGCTCCGTGGCAACGGGATACTCTGCGTTCTCGCGGACCGGGTTACGACAAAGGGAGGTGTTCCCACAACGTTTTTTGGGCGAATGGCCGTCTTCCCGAAGGGGGCTGCGAAGTTTGCGCTCGGGACTCACGCGCCGATTGTCCCCGGGCACATCATACGTCATCCCGGCAACACATTCACGCTCACGTTCAGCGAACCAATTCATACAAACGACATGCAGGACGACGATGAATCGGTTCGGCGGCTTATGAGCGCTTATACCCGGCGTCTCGAGGATTACGTAAGGCGCGACCCAACGCAATACGGCGTGTTTCATAGGATATGGAAAGATGCAGATAACACGAATCGAGATTTTCACGATAGGAATTCCTTTTAAGAGGAAATACGTCCATGCAGAGGCCCGGCGCGACGCAGCGGAAAACATTGTGGTCCAAATTCATTCTGATACCGGCGAGACGGGTATCGGCGAGACGATTCCGCGCGAATATTTGACCGGAGAGACACCGGGTCTGGTCGTAGAAGCCATCTGCGGCACTTTCGGGCCGCAACTTGTCGGAGTGCGGTTGGACAGCTTCGAGGGAACGCTCGGGTTCTTGTCGGAGATGGTCGAGATGGCTCATGAGAGAGCGCTCGAGGCCGCCTTCTGCGCGGTGGATCTCGCGTTGATTGATCTTGCGGGAAAACACTTTCGGAGACCGGCCTCCGACGCGATAGGCGAGGTCAGCAGGAAGAAGATATACTATACCGGCCCGATCTCCGGAGAAGGGCCATTGTCAACTGCAAAGACGGCGCTCAAGCTGAAGCTCGCTTGTTTCTCTCAGGTGAAGGTAAAGGTGGGGGTCGGCAGCGACACGGTGCGACTCGCCCTTGTGAGAGGAATCATGGGGAGCAAGGTTGACATACGTGTCGACGCCAATTGCGCGTGGCGCCCCGAGCAAGCAGTCGAGAACATTTCGCGGATGAAGCGGTGGAGGATATCGTCGATCGAGCAGCCCGTACCAGGAAAAGACTTCGAGGGCATGCGGTTCGTCCGTCGCCGATGCGGCATTCCCGTCATGGCGGACGAATCAATATGCAGCTTGAGCGACGCGCAACTATTGGCGGAAATGGGCGCGTGCGACATCTTTAATGTGCGCCTGGCGAAGTGCGGCGGCATCACCGGCTCGCTCAGGATTCTGGAAATCGCACGCCGGAATTCCCTGAAATATCAGCTTGGTTGTCTTGTGGGCGAGACGTCGATCCTGGCGGCGGCCGGCCGAGCCTTCGCCTTTGCCGTTCCTGAGCTCATGCACGTGGAGGGATCGTACAACCGGTTTCTGCTCTCCGCAGATATCGCGACTCCACATCTTGGCTTTGGCCCAAACGGCGTCGCAACGCCGCTCGAAGGGTTCGGGCTGGGTGTAACGATTGATGAGAAGGCGCTGGAGAAGTGTACGATTGACCGCAGGGTTCTGGAATAATCCTTCGTTACTTCTCCCGGTCAGGAACCAGAAACACGAAACCATTTCAGTGTACGGCTTTTTGGTGTCCCTTCCAATATGGCTCGCGCAGCACTTTCTTGAGCACTTTTCCGCTGAGGTTGCGGGGGAGCGAATCGATGAACTCTACTGAGCGCGGTCTCTTGTAACCAGCGAGATATTGGCGCGTGAAATCCATTATCTCCTGTTCGGTCGCCTTTTGGCCTTCCCGGAGAACAACGAAGGCCTTCACTGTTTCACCCCATTGCTCGGAGGGCACTCCGATGACGGCGGCGTCGGCGACCGCCGGGTGCATGTAAAGCGCCTCCTCGACCTCGCGAGAGTATATGTTTTCGCCGCCGGAGATAATCATATCTTTTATGCGATCCAGCATGTAAACATAGCCCGCCTCATCCACTGTGGCCAGATCGCCGGTGTGCAGCCAGCCGCCGCGGAGGGTGTCGGCGGTTGCCTCCGGCATTTTCCAGTAGCCTTTCATCACGTTGTGGCCGCGTCCTATGACTTCGCCGATCTGGCCCGGCTTGACATCATTTCCGTTTTCATCGACTACGCGCACTTCGGTGCCGAAGACTTCGCGCCCGGCCGAGCCGAGCCGCTTGGTCTGTTCGGGGGTTCCCCCGACCACATGATCCTCGGATCTCAATACGCACAACACGGCGGAACTCTCGGTTTGTCCGTAACCCTGGACGAAGTCGCACTTGAAGACCTCTATCGCTTTGCGAAGAACTTCCACCGGCATCGGCGAAGCGCCGTAGATGATGGCCCGGAGGTGGCTGAAATCTCTTTTTTCGACACCCGGCATCTGCAGGAGGAAATTGATCATTGCGGGAATAAGAAGCGCGGACGTGACCTCGCCCCTCTCCATGTCATCCAATATGGCGACGGGGTTGAAATCACGGTGGAGAAGAATTGGGCCGCCTTGGAGGATGACGGAAAGCGTGCACATGCCGGCGGCCATGTGGTACAGCGGAGCGACCATGAGAATGCAATCGCTCGGTTGAATCTGCATGCCGAACGAGCAGCCCGTCGCGTTGGTTATGAGGTTGCGATGGGTGAGCATTGCGCCCTTGGGCAGGCCGGTCGTCCCACTGGTGTACATTTGAAGGACGACATCGTCTTCGTGCTGCTCGAGCTCGGGTTTCTCGGTCGAGGCCTGGCCGATGAGGTCGTCGTAATTCAGCATGCCTTTGGGTGTCTGCCCGATGGCTATATAATGCTCGGCCATCTTGAGTTTCGGACGGACCTCCTCGATCGTGTCAAGGAACTCATCCGACGCGACAACAACCTTTGCCTCGGAGTTTTCGAGAACATAGTGAAGCTCATGCGGAGTGAGCCGGTAGTTCATGGCTGTGCAGATGGATGCGCTCCGCGCGCAGCCGAAGTATGTTTCCACGAATTCGTTGCAGTTCTTGGATAAGACGGCTACGTGATCACCCCGCTTGACGCCCAGGCCGATGAGCGCGTTGGACAGCCGGTTCACACGATGGTTGGTTTCGGTCCACGTGAACCGTTTGCCTTCGAAGATGAAGGAAGTCTTGTTCGGAAACAGTCTCTGATTTCTGCGAAGCAAATCACCGAGCAGCATATACGCCCCCCTGTAGATGTGATGATGACGGTGCAGCAAAAAGTTGGCTGGAGTCGAACGCAGTATTGTGTGCGCAAGCGCAATTATAGAGAACGGTCAAAGGCGCTGTCAAGGCGTCCGAGAAAGAGGCGAAAGACGAAAGGAGCAAGGCGAAAGGGAACAAACAAATGATGAATGATGAAAAGGGTCAAAGTGAAAGGAAGCAAACCATCGAATCCAACCCCCTCCTTACTCGTCATTCTTCTTGACTGTTTGCTTTCCTGCCTTCTTGCATTGACGCGCTCGGGCAATTCTGTTATCATACCCTTGATACAAATCCTACCGGAGGAGCACCATGAAAAAAAGCCCCAAGCTGGATGTCCTCATCTTCGAGAAGATGGGTCTGATTCCCTCCTATGTCGACGTTGAGGTTGTTCTCGAGGACCTCATGTATATGGACGAACACATACGCCCAACCGTTCCTGTCGAAGAACGCTTGCGCATCCTTGCGAGCGGGTTGTATCGCCGTCGCTTCTTTGACTGCGGCGACGAGTGCATGGAGATGGCGCGGACGTTCGTGCGGCTGAAAACCCTGTATCGACTGGATTCAGTGAAGAAGATGTACAGTTTCATCAACAACTACAAGCTATATATGCTCGACAAGCAGAATGTCGGCGAGCAGCACCTCTAGCGAGGAGTTCCTGAATTCATTCACAATAGGATTTCTTTTTCCGTCGGCAAGTTTGACGAAAATCGGGGACACGATGCGGCATCGTGTCCCCGATTTTCTAAGTCAGGAGCGGTCAAATCTCGAGGAGGATCATGGACGCCAAGATAATTGTTTCCACCTTTACCGCTGTCTTCCTTGCAGAGTTGGGAGATAAGACCCAGCTTGCAATCCTAGGACTCGCGGCGGAAAGCAAAACGCTCGTCCCCGTCTTCATTGGAGCGGCTGCGGCGATGATGTTTGCAACCCTTCTTGCGGTCGTTTTCGGCGGCGCCATCGCGGCATATGTGCCTGAGAAAGTGGTGCATGTGCTGGCGGGCGCAGCGTTCATAGTGGTGGGAATCTTTATGCTGGCGGGAAAACTCTGAAGACAGCGGGGTTATGGTTTCTGCACACCCTGTCATCCGTCCCTATTCTATGCCAGCCCACGTTCCTGCTTCACTTTCTTTGCCAAAACGCTGCAATCGGCAGGAGGAGCGGCGACACCGGGATGTTTATCGAATGAGATTGCTTCGGCCGGGCAGCGCGAGACACAGAGACCGCAGCCGATGCACCTCGCCGGGTCAATCTCCATGACGCTTCCTCCATTCTTGATTGCGTTTATTTGGCAGCGCTCCAAACATGTGCCACATGCTGTGCAGAGTTCGGGATCAATAGTGGCTTGGTAGCCTGACTGGAAGTGATCCACGGGACGGTCTACCCATTGAAGGAGCTTTAGCAAGTGGCAGCAGCATGAACAGCAGCAGCACATACACTGAAATTCCTGGGAGTTGGCAGGAGCAAGCACGAGCGCCGATTCCTCGGCCAGATTCAGACGCTGAAGAGCTTCCTCAACACTGATCTGTTTTCCCATCCCGTTTTCTATGACATAGCGGGCAACATCGCCAAACGAGAAACAAAGTCCTTCCGGTCGGTCGCATTTATGCTCCATGAGAGCATATTCTCTGCGACACATACAGGGAGCTTCGGAGATGAGACTCTGCTTCTTGACGAATTCCCGGACTTGGTTGTATGGAGCAACGGCAGGCAATGCATCAAGAGCCGAATCTACAGGAATGACGCGCAACTGCTTGGTCTTGACGGTTGCCCATAACATTCCGAGGTGCGGCATATACTGTTCCATGAGTTCCCCGAATTCTCTATCTACTTTGTGCTGGTGAAACTCGAATAATCCGGGCACAAACGGATTTGCGCGATATAGCGTTTTGCCCTCATCCCGGTATCTGAAAATCAAACCCTCTCTTGCCATATGCTCGAGTTTTTCGGAAATTTCTGACTCGGCTCTTCCAACCCGCTTTGCAATAGCAGAGACCTCTTCAAGACATTCATTCAGATGCGGCGTTATTTCCGCCTCGTCGGGCGCAAACAGCTTCCGGAGAATTCTGATTTCAATTCCGCTGTCGGTTGAAGGAAAGCCTCCTGGCATTCTATCCAAGAACGCGCGAAGCCTTTCGTATACGCAGTCACTCATGATCGAACATCCTCCTCGTCATAATGGGGTCTCCGGCTTGTGTGTCACACGTGAGAACGACAGTGAAAGAAAAGACGAAAAAGCGGAATACTTTCGGTTTTCTTCGTTCATGATCACATCCGATTTTGAAGTGATGAACTGCAAGGAAAACCGTCCGACAGGGCCGGGATTGCCACCATGAATAACAATCCCGGCCCTTGTCATGGACATGGGGACGAGGGGCAACTAATAGACACTGCCTTAGAACGCTCCGACGAGTTCTCTTGCCTTGTCAACGGCTGATGCGGCATCGGGCGCAAAGCCGTGGGCGCCTATCTCATCCGCATAGCGCTGAGTGACCGGCGCGCCGCCCACAAGGATTCTTACTTTATTAGCCAGACCGGCCTTATGGATGGCTTCGATGGTGGCTCGCATATGCGGCATTGTCGTGGAAAGCAGCGCCGACATTGCGATAATCTGGGCATTATTGCTTTTAACCGCATCAACGAATCTTGCGTAAGGCACATCTATACCCAGATCAATAACCTCGAATCCTGCTCCCTGAAGCATCATCCCTACGAGATTCTTTCCGATATCATGAAGGTCGGCCTTCACAGTGCCGAGCAGTACTTTTGCCACCGGTTTGGCGCCCGTTTCGACGAGTTTGGGCTTCAGAATATTGAGTCCGACATGCATCGCCCTTGCCACGACGAGTACTTCAGGGAGAAAAATCTCGTTCGCCTTGAATCTTACGCCGATCACATCCATCCCGGCTATCAGCCCTTCGTTGAGAATTTGCTGGGGCGAAAACCCGGTCCTAAGCGCCTGCGTGGTCAGTGCGTTCACTGTCTTCACATCTCCTTTTTGGAGCGCATCGGAAAGTCTTTTTAGATCACTCATTGCATATTCCTCCTCTTGCTATGAAGCAAGCGCCGCTTCAGCACAATCATTCTTGCTCATGTTTCCAGCTTATTGTTTCTGTATGCCGCGATATAATCCTTGCAATATTCGTCAAGTCCCAACAGAGTCGTGGCCGTTATGAGATTTGCCATCATCTGTTTGTCCAACGGATCGAAGATGACGGCATCAAGACCAGCCGCCATAGCCATCACCAGGAATGTTCGGTTCATCAGTTTTCTCACCGGCAGACCGAAGGAAATGTTGCTAAGGCCGCAGACGATATGGACGCCGGAAAATCTCTTATGAATCTCTTCGATGGTCTGCAAAGCGACGACTCCGCTCCTTTTGTCCGTGCTGACCGCCATGACAAGCGGGTCAACATAAATGTTAGTCGGCTTGATGCCGTTCTTGACGAGATTGTTCACAAGCCTGGAACCGACGCCGATCTTGCCATCCGGCTCCGACGGGATGCCCTCGTCGTCAAGGCAGAGCGCGACGACTTTGCAGTCGTACTCTCTGATGATCGGAAGAAGGGAGGAAAATCTTTCCTTTTCGGCGGAAATCGAGTTGACCATTGCCGAACCGCCGCAGATGGCCAAAGCTTCCCTCACTACTTCTGGGTCGGAGCTATCAATGCACAATGGAGCATCGCCTGCCGCCATAACGGTTTCGATGACCCATTTCAGGTTGGGCCACTCCTTTTCAGCGAAAGCGCCTGCGTTGACATCAATAAAATGAGCGCCCGCTTGAAGCTGTTTCCTTGTTTCGTCTCGAATAAATGCCGTGTTCTTTTCTTCGATCGCCCTTGCAATCGGTTTCCGGGAGGAGTTTATCCGTTCTCCTATAATGGTGATATTGGACACATTCATTTATGCGTTTTCCCTAAATGGTCAAGTGAGGTTCCACAGCAACGGGGCGCAGTGGAGCCGCCATTCTTGGATTTCCCCTCCCGGGTCCCTTGCGATGTAGCTTCGGTATTGGAACCACAGCATTCGGACGAAGATGTGCCTTGCGTTTCCTCTTTGATTTCTTCAATACGGACTGAGCAGCAACTGCTTTTGCCGGCTCCAAAGAGGCGGCTCAAAAGTCCTTCCTTTTTGTTTTCAGTCATCAGTTAATCCTCCTGATTATCTGTGTTCCGGCCCATTTGCCGCATGTATCCAGTTTCCTCTTCACAGGACTTCCTTTTCGCAATAACTTTGCCCAGACGGCATGTGCTGCATTATTTCAAATCAGATTGACCGCCAAGCCTGTAATGACGGCTATAAGGAAAACACCACAAACCAGGGCAGCCACCAGACGGGTTTTGAATATGCTTGCTAACATGGTCATTTCCGGAATTGCCATACCGGCGCCCCCAATGATCAATGCAATCACTGCTCCTGGACTCATTCCCTTTTTGACTAACGCCAGCCCGATCGGGATGGCCGTTTCCGCGCGGATGTATAACGGAATGCCAACTAGGGCCGCGATAGGAATGGCAAAGGGGTTCTTGGGTCCCGCCAGTTTTACGATAAACTCCTGGGGGATGTACCCATAAATTACGGCTCCCGCCGCTACACCGATAACAAGATAGATCAAAACTGCCCGAAGGTCTCTCCACGCTTGCCGAAATGCTTCCCTTATTTTGGCTGCAAATGTGACAGCATGGAATGAATCGTCGAGGTTGCCGCTGACACGCACGTTCTTGACATAGCCGGCAAAGCCGCTTTTCTCGAGGAAAAGCCCGCCGATGATTGCCGCCGCAAAAGTCGTGAGCGCATACGCCATGCTGATGCGCCAACCAAGCATTGCCGTCATTAAGCCAAGGATAAGCGGGTCAAGAATCGGTGACGCCAGAACGAAAGACATCACGGACCCGAACGGCGCCTTGGCTTTGAGCAACCCCACCGTCACCGGAATTGTTGAGCATGCGCAGAAAGGTGTAACGGCCCCAAACAGCGCGCCGAGAAAACTTCCCTTTACTCCTTTATGCGATAGCCAGAATCTAAGTTTTTCGTCGGAGATGAATTGCCTGATCAGCCCGATGAGAGCACTGATTCCGAGAAACAACGACGTCAGCTCCGTCATTATGTAGCCGAAGAATTTGAGAGTATCCACAAGAGAGTTCATAAGAAATATCTTTCGACTCCATTTTCACGTGTTTTCGCTCGAGAGACCGGTGTCTGCTCCTTGAATTGGGGACACCATGCGGCATGGTGTCCCCAATTCAAGGAGAAATCAGGAATAATACCCGAATTTCTTCACCGAATCGAGCATCGCCTTGACATTTTCCGGGCGGGCATTGGGGGCCACCTCGCAGCCTGCGGCCAATATGAAGCCGCCACCTTTGCCGGCTTTCTCGATAAGCTTCTTGCAGTATTCGGTCACTTCTTCCTTGCCGCCGAATGCGAGCATCGAGGCAGGCACATCGCCGAAGATGCAGCAGTGACCGCCGATGATTTCTTTCGCCCGGAATATGTCTGTCCTGCCGTCGAATTGCAGGACCACTTTCCCTTTGGGAAGCTCGTACAGGTATTCCAGGTTCTTATTCCAGTTGCCATCGCAGTGGAGGAAGGGGGTGACCCCTCTTTCGACGAATCCGTTCACGATTGCTTTCAGCGATGGAAACGCATGCTGCTCAAACTGCTTCGGCGAAACGAAATCGTTTGAAGTGCGGTGGCAAAATACAAGCACGCGGCGAACACCGGTTTTCTTTGTAAGCCAGTCGCCGACTTTTACATATCCTTTCGAGAGCGCCAGAGAGACTTCGGCGAGTGGCCCGGGATTATCCATGAGATCGTAGGAAAAACTTACCAATCCACGCGACATCGAGAGCGTGTCAAAGGGGGCTTCCATGCAGATTCCATGCTGGACGGCCACATCGCGCGCCTGCCATCTCTTGAACTCCTCGCGCCACACGGGAATCTGCTTGAGCATTTTTCGGATGATCCGTGTCTTGGCAAAGATTCCTTCTCCCTGTTGCTCCCGCTGCACGCGACATGCAAGTGTTGACAGGAAATTGATGTACTTCAGAAACGTAGTCGGCGTTTTGCTGCGCGCGAAGGTGAGATATTCATCCGCCGACATGATTTCTTCTTCGATGACCTGATTTATTTCATCGGGCGGCAGGTCGAGGCCGGCAAGTTTCATTTTCATTGGAAGGATAAACATGTACGCTTCCGGACTTATGGGATTGATTGGATAGTATATGTCCCAAGGTCCAAGCTCGTTGAAGCACTTATTGATTGCGAACTCATACTTCTTCATATCCGACCACAGTTCGTGAACCGTGATGTTTGCGTAGTAAGCGGCAAAATAGTAGATCATCGGATCAACCGGCACGCGATCTGGCACGCCGAGTCTTATCACAGTTTGAAGCCGCTGCTCGGCTGTCATGGTATCTTTCGGCATTATCGGCATTCCTCTCTTACTGCATTCTCAGGGTTGAGTCTTCTCACATATGGCCGCACGAAGGGCATCAGCACAGGTACGCGAAGCGAGTCTTCCAATAGCCCCCATTTCATCAAGAATCGCCTTCACCTACCTCGCCAAAGCAGGACAAGCATCATCGTTCCCGCGCCAAATGCCCATAAGTCAACGACAATCATGACGAGCATCATGGGATCAAGGCTCTTGTACATACCATGCTGCAGATGGAAGGCCACATCGAGAAAACCCATATGAATCAATGCAGCGGCCGCTGCAATGCCTGCCAGCCTTCCCCAGTCCCATCCCAATAGGACCCCGATGCCACCGACGATAGCCATAAGTCCCATCCACCCATCAGCCCAGGTAGCAGCCTGTTGGAGGTCGCGATATGCCGCCGGATGGTTCGGATGCAGTGGATAGCCCGCCAAGGCTATTTTGATGTAAAAAAGAGTGTTTCCAATACCTGTTAACAACAACATAATCACAGCCGGTTTCATCTCTCCACTCCCTCCGATTTGCACTTATCTTTTCCGGCTCTCGCTGGAAGCGCTGAACAATCGGCGCCTAGCGGGCGGCAATCTCACCTTCGACGGATCTCGCATTGATTCCTTCTTGCGAAAACATGTCAATGACCGAGAGCAGTTCTTCGCTTGTGAGAGGCTTCTGCAGTTCAGCCGGAGGAGAATCTCTTCTTCCGAGCCACGAGAGTTTCGTCACCCAATTCTCGTGATACGGGCAGAGCCCTATCTCTCTTACACCCACTTTCTTGAGAAACACGCCGATTTCGCTAATGTTGGCCTTGTTCGCAGTCATTGACGGGACAACCGGCAGCCGGAAATCAACCGGCGCCCTGCATTCAACCAGCATCCGCGCATTCTCGAGTATCTGTCGGTTGTCGGCGCCGGTGAGACGCTGATGCTCGACCGAATTGATGATCTTGAGGTCAAAATAAATCCGGTCGAGATACGGAAGGAGTTTCCTGAGATTGTCTGATGCAGCCAAACCGTTCGTCTCGATCGCAGTATTGAGGCCGGCTTCCTTGCATGCCTTGAGGAACGCAAGAGTGAAATCAAACTGCAGCGTGGGCTCGCCGCCTGAAAGGGTGACGCCGCCTCCGGACTCTTCATAGAAGGCGGCGTCGCGTTTCACTTCTTCCAACAGCTTCGAGATAGAGTACCGCTTGCCGACCGCAAACATTGCTCTTGAAGGGCAACCTTCGGCGCATGCTCCGCACGCAGTGCAACGGCCGCGATCTATCCTGTCAGCGTTGTCAAACATTATCGCGTCCGCCGGACAGGCTTTCTGACAGGTTCGGCATCCGATGCATCGTTCCGCCCTGAATCCGATCTCCGGCGCAGGACTAATTGATTCGGGATTCTGGCACCACCTGCAACTGAGGGGACACCCTTTGAGGAAGACTGTGGTGCGAATGCCGGGACCATCGTCCAGCGAGTAGCGCTGGATATCCAAGACGAGACCGGTCATATCATTTTCAGGATGAACATCCAAAGTTATGACCTCCTTGAAATACAATTATCAGCATCCGCAGATTTCACTGCGCGCGATGATCTCTTCCTGTGTGGCTTCCGTGAGTTCCACGAAGCGGGCGCTGTAACCGGTCACCCGAACCAGTAAATCCTCATACTTTGCGGGATTTTTCTGGGCGTCTCGCAACGTCTCGGTATCAACGGTTGAGATTTGCAGATGCTGTCCGCCAAGTTTGAAGAAGTAGGCCTTGAGCAGCGAAATGAACGCCTGAACCCCCTGTTCGGTATCGAACATCTTCGGGCTGTAGCGCTGGTTGTATGACGAGCCGCCGGCCATTTTTGTGAAATCCATAGCGCAGACCGATTGCATGGATGCCGTCGGACCCTCTTTATCCATGCCGGACGTGGGACCGCAGCCGGGACTCATCGCCTCGCCCGCGTGCCTGCCGTCGGCCGAGGCCGCCACCATTGAGCCCTGATATATGTGGTGCGCTTCGGTATGCATTGACAGCACATGAGCTCCGCCGCGACTCGTTTTGGGCTGGCTCAGCAGGAGTTCGTCCGTGAAGTCAACAAGGTCCTTGGCAATCTCGTCCGCCCTGGAATCGCACGTTCCAAATTTAGGGGCATGGTTGCGAAGCGCCTGACGTTCCTCTTCGTTGTATTCAAAATCGGTTTTGAGCCAGCCTACGACTTCATCCAGCGTGTGAGACTTCTTCGTATACACAACGTCTCTTATCGCCGCCAATGAGTCAATCAGGGTGCCGTTGCCGACGAGCGCGATCCCGCTCGCGTTATTGAGCGCTCCACCCGCCTTGACATCCTTGCCGCGCTCAAGCGAGCCCGGTACGAGCGGGGAAAGCACGGGGTTGGGCAGGTCGCGTCTTTGTATGTCGCCTACCAGTCGGTATTGCGAAAAGGCCCGCTCCAATACGGACCGATAGTAGTCTTTGAAGGCGGCATAGAAATCTTCCCATGACTCATACTCTGGAGAGGGCATGTCTGCGTCGTCACCGGCAAGCGAGAGGATCGGCTTGCCGCCGTTGAGAAACATTTCCAGGATTTTCGGCCCATTAAAGAAGACCGAGCAGCTCGGGCCGTACATGTTGCCGCTCAAAGGCTGTATGCAGCCGGTGAGAACATAATCCCGGGCGTCTTCGACCGGAACCCCGACACGCGTGAAACTTTCGACGATGACGTTGTCGTTGAATACCTGCACAACGTTGGAGCCATTGGTCATTACTTCGCCTACGGCCTGGAAGAAGGACTCGGGAGTGTCCGGATGCAAGCGAATGGTTACGCTCGGATGAAGGAGTCTTACTGCATCCGCCGCATCCAGAAAGACGTAGGAAAGCTCGTTTGTGGCGTCTTTGCCGTCTCTGTCTACTCCGCCCAGAGTGAGGTCGAATCTGGTGGAATTGCCGTCAACAACTCTTGTAATGACGTATTCGCCAAGAAAGACGACCTGGTTGAATCTAACGAAGAGCTCATCGATAAACTCCTGAGCATCTTCGCGGGAAAGTCGCCCTTCTTTGACATCACGCCGATAGAACGGATACAGATATTGGTCTATTCGAGCCCCGGGAAGCTCCATGGGCATGTCCATCTGCTGCAATCCGCAGAAGGTGAACCAGAATGACTGCACTGCCTCACGGAATGTGCGCGCAGGTTTTGCCGGCACTTGCGCGCATATCTCGGCGATTTCACGAAGTTCCTTTGCGCGTTCTTCCGACGGCGCAGTCCGGGCCATCTCACTTGCCAGCCGGGAGTGCCTTTTTGCAAGTTCAATGACGCCTTCGGCTGCGATAATTACGGCTTTGTAAAACGCTCGCTTGTCCTCGGCCTCCGGGCCACCGTTGGAAACACCCGCCAGGCGCGCCTGCGCTTCGCCGATGATGCCCTCGTAGCCGTTTTCAAGAACCTTGCGGTAGTCTACGTAAGAGAGGCCGGTGCTTCCCTGAAAATCGTTGAACGGAATGATCGCCAGATTCCGCACGAGAAAATCTGTGTCCTTATCCAACTGCTTCGCCCACTTGTCGAATCCGCTGGTCCCGTCCCAAAACGGCAGGATATCTTCACGCAGCTCTCTCTTTTCCTCGTCCGTGAGTTTGAACTGCATAGACGTCCGCTCGTTGAAATTGTCGAGTTCTTTGATTAGGCCATCGCTCTTGAGCTCAGGATACAGCGCTGAGCCCTTGAATTTCTCGGTGCTCTTGCCGACAATCAACTCACTATCGGAGATATCTATGGGGAGCTTCTTGAGTGTTTCTCTGACACCAAGCGCAAACTGAATGATTCTCGGAAGATCACGGTTGTTCCGAATGGCGTTGGTTACTTCGCGAACGCGCACTATTCCGAGTTCGCGAGGAGCGTCAATCACGCGCCTGCGCATGTGCTGAAGCCTTTGTGATAAGGCTCGTCGCTGTTTTGTGATGGTCGTCATTTCATAACCTCCCTCTTATTCGAATTTCGTGTTATCTATATTTTTTCCATGAGTCTTCCGGCTTTGGCCTTTTGTCTGGCCATGAACAGAGGACCGTGATCCACCTTCTTCGTGTCTATTACGAATTGCAGCGCTTTGCGCGCTTCGTCTTTCTTGCGGCGGGAAATCTCCAGTTCGGCATACGAAATCGCGGCAACCGGGCAGGCTGGCGCAAGCTCACGCGCCCGTGTAAGATGTTCGAGCGATTTCCTCTTGTTGCCGATGCCGATTGGCCTCGGCGGGGAGAGACGATACAGATTCCCGAGCACCTGGTGTCCCATCGCACTATTGTATGTTTCGTCCAACTCGACGGCGCGCCTGGCATACGCCGCGATCTTTGGAAGATAGTGCAATATGCTCATAATGCCTTCTTCCTGACCATGAATACCCAGCATCGCCGATGCCCACGCGTTGGCCCAAACATTGCCTTCGTCGAATTCCAGCGCCTTCTTTGCCAGGTCAGCGCCCTTTTTCGCGAATTCTCTTCGCGCCTTGCTGCCTTCCGGCGCATACTCGTAATGCCAGAATTCAACCTGGGCCAGATAAGCGTATATCCGCGACTTAATAGCGGGATCGGACACCTTCTTCAGAGTTTCCTGCAAAAGCCTCTCGGCCCTATTCAAGTTGTCGTCCTCTTCCAATACCTCGAAGCAGTGGTCAACTTTCGCGAACATTTCCGCGAGTTCGGCATCCGTTATTGTGTCTGCAATTGCGCCAGTCATGTTACTATCTCCTTCTTTTGTTTGGTTGTTGTGGTTTCCATGCCCGGCTAAGGGCATGCTCTTTTTGCCCTCTACTGATGACTTCTCTTTTTTTCGTCCATATTCATCCGCACGCGCACATTTCCGAGCGCCGGATTACTTCTTCCTGCGTTGGCTTTGTCAGGTCGATGAATCGAGCGCTGTAGCCTGCGATCCGAACGAAGAGGTCTTCGTATTTTTCCGGATGCTGCTGCGCCTTCCGAAGTGTTTCGGTGTCGGCCACCGTAACTTGCAGGTGCTGGCCGCCAAGCCTGAAGAAATAGGTCTTTAGCATGGAAGCGAACTGGCCGACGCTTTCCTGATTGCTGAAAAGAGTCGGGTTGAAACGCATATTGCACGAAGCGCCGGCATAGACTTTGGTGTAATCAATCGTGGCCATTGAACGAAGCGAAGATGTGGGCCCCTCGCGGTCCATGCCGGGTGTCGGGCCGGCGCCGGCGCTGAGCATTTCTCCTTCGGGTCGTCCATTCGGCATGGCTGCAACAATTGCCCCCTGATACACATGGTGCGCCTCTGAATGAAGCCCCAGAACCCAAGAACCGTTTCTGTATGTGCGTTTTTCTTTTAACACTTCGTCCATAAAATCGACTATGTCTTTGGCAATCTCATCCACGTACGGGTCATTGTTTCCGTATTTCGGCAAGTGATTGAGAAGCCTTTGCCTTTCTTTTTCGTAACCGCGGAAACCGGACTTGAGCCATTCGACTACTTCTTCCAGGTTGTGCTGCCTTTCGTCATAAACGATCTTGCGTATGGCCGCAAGCGAATCCGCAAGAGTTCCAATACCAAGCAAGTCGATGCCCAACAGGTTGTAGCGCGCTCCACCCGACTTTATATCCTTGCCGTTTTCAACTGTTCCATCTATCAGGGCAGAAAGAATAGGATTGGGGAGCAACCGTTTTTGGATTTCACACGCAATATCAAGCGCATCCATTGTTTTTTCCAGTATGGAACGAAGGTAGTCCGTGAATTTTCCATAGAATTCGGCAAATGAACTGCACTTGGGACTCGGCAAGTCCTGCTCGTCGCCACAAACAGAAATCATGGGTCTTCCACCATTGAGGAACAGTTCGAGTATTTTGGGCCCGTTTATGAAAGCCGAGCAGGGGGAGCCATACGTGCTCCCCGGTATTGGCTCCACGCAGCCGGTTAAAACATAATCACGCGCGGCTTGAATCGGCCACCCAAGACGCGTAGCGCCTTTCACCATGACTTCATCATTGAACACGTGCATGACATTCGCGCCATTCGTCATTAGATTTGTCGTCGCGTTTACGAAAGCTTCAGGAGAATCCGGGTGCAGGCGAACAGCTACGTTCGGGCTTATGAGCCTCATGTTGTTCACGGCCTCCAACGCCAGGTAGGAAAAGGCGTTCGTGGCGTCCTTGCCGTCCTTACCCACACCGCCCAGGGTCAGTTCGTACCTCGAAGTGTTGCCGTCATTGACCTTCGTCACGGCGTATTCCCCCAGTATAGTGACCTTATTGAACTTGATATAAAACTCTTCAAGAAGCTCCAGCGCTTCGCTGCGGGTCAAGCCGCCCTCTTCAACATCACTGCGATAATATGGATAAAGATACTGATCCACACGGCCGAGAGGAATCTCTTGCCCGACGTCCAGTTGGGCTATTCCGATGAAAGTGAGCCAGACCGCCTGCAAGGCTTCTTGAAAAGTGCGCGCAGGTTTAGCCGGCACTCGCTCGCATATCTCGGCGATTTCGCGAAGTTCCTGTGCGCGCTCGTGGGAAGTCGCTCCGGAAGCCGAAGCATGCGCCAGTTGCGAATAGCGGGATGCAAGCCCAATCACACCTTCCGAGGCAATGATTACGGACGTGTAGAAACTTTTTTTCCCTTCCCTTTCGGGGTCGTCGCTTTCGATTCTCGCCATTGCCGCCTTGGCTTCGTCTATGATGCCTTCGAATCCTTTCTGAAGGACTTTCTCATAATCAATATGGGCCAGGTGATTGGCGCCATTGAAATCGTTCTGGATCACGATCGCGATATTATCGACGAGAAAATGTATGTCTTCACTCTGACGGGACATCATATCGTCGAATGCGCTTTTGTTCTTCCAGAAGAGCAGGATTTCTTCTCGAAGCTCTCTCTTTTCTTCGTCAGTGATTGAAAAGCGCAAAGTCTCGCGCTCGGTGAAGTTCTGAAGTTCGGCAATCAAGAAATCGCTCTTGACCTCCGGATACAGAACCGCACATTTGGTTTTCTCGCCATGCGCGCCGGCAATGCGCTCATCATCAGAAATTGAGATCGGAAGTTTGCGCAGGGCTTCTTTCATCCCCAGCGCGAGCTGAATCGCCCGCGGCCTGTCCGGATTCTGCTTCACAGCCTTGGTCACTTCGCGTGCGCGCACAAGACTTATCTCTCGAGGGGCCCGAAGCACTTGTTCCCGCATCCGTGCAATCCTCGGCGACAAATCGCCGCGAGCGGCTACCGCTGCGGATATCAGTTCGCTGTCATCGATCGCGGATTTACGGCTGGCTGTTGTTGTCATCGGTTTCCTCCTTTTGATGAATGCGCCATCAGTCTAAAGCTTCGCTAGAATGTCCCTTGCCCATTGTTTCATGTTTTCAGTGTAGATCGGCCCGCGGACTATTGTTTTCTGATTCAACACATGATCCGCCTCCTGCCGGGCTTTATCCTTCTCGCGAATACTGAAATATGCCTCGGCGAGGCGGAGCTTCGCCTGAGGATCATTCGGGGATAGTTCGTTGGCGCGAAGCAAATGCTCCACGGCCTTTTCTTTGTCACCGAAGGCAACCGGCGGCGGCGGTGTAAGCCTGTAAAGGTCTCCCAAAACCTGATGCGCTCCCCCATTCATATATGATTCATCCAGTTCAACTACTCGCTCCGCGCATTCCTTGATCTTGTCCATATAGAACAATGCGCTCAGAATGCCCATCTCCAGGCCGTGGACGCCCATAAGGAGCGCCGCCCAGTAGTTGGCGTACAGGTTGTTCGAATGGAGCTCCAGCGCCTTTTGGGCTAATCCGACGCCTCTTTCGGCTATTGCAAGGCGTTCTTCTTCCGGAGCGTAGTAGTGACGCCAGAATTCCGCTTGCGCCAGCATCGCATAAGCTCGCGCCAAGAGGGAAGCGTCAGTGATTCTTTCCCTGAGGGGCGTGAGCATAGCTTCTGCCTTGTCAAGATTGCCGTCCTCCTCGCACTGCTCAAAGAATCTGTCAACTTCGACAAAGACTGCTTCGAGTTGTGAATCCGCGCCTGTCCTCGCCGCCTCACTCATCTTGATTCCCTCCTTGACCATGTTGATTCTCTTCCTGACCGCTCTCTTCAAGAATTCAGTTTGATGCTTCGTGCTTTCCCGTCACGCCTAGCGCACATCGGTACTGAATTTTCCTCTCTTCTTCCGGTGCTTCCGCTCTTGTGTTTTCCTTGGCTATGTGATACAGTTCCGATTGAGTAGGCGAACCTCCCAAGCAAGAAACCACGACAGGCCGCTAGGAGGCTAGGGTCTTTCGGTTTAGTTATTGATTTCATACATGCGTAATTATACCATACTCCAATCTGTTTGTCAATACCCAGTGGATATGTGGCATAATTCTCATGAATGTGCTATAATTAGGCAAATCTGGATTGTCCTTGACATCGTAAATGGAGCAGTGTTTCGAAGAGAAGTGAAGCAATATTAAAATTACATGTGTATGTAATAAATAACTCAAGGGGGCCAATCCATGCCGAAGGTCGTAAATCATAAGGACCGACGCGAGAACGTCGCCGAGGCCACTTGGCGTGTCATCGCCAAACAGGGAATCGAGACGACTACTATAAGAGAGATCGCGAAGGAAGCTGATTGCTCCACGGGAATGCTTCAATACTATTTCAAGAACAAAGATGAGTTGATACTTTATGCGCTGCAGCTTGCCGTGTTGCGGATGGGCGGACGCATGTGGAAAAGAGGAGAGGAGTCGGCAGGAACCCAGATACTGAGGAACGTAGTCATCGAGTCACTTCCGCTTGATGAGGAGCGCCGATTGGAATGGCAAATCTTGGCGGTATTCTATGGACGGGCGGCAACCAGCACAAAGATGGCGGAAGAGTGTGATCTGTGGTACACAGACTACCGTAGCCTGCTACGGGGACTCATTACCAATGGAAAGCGAGACGGGCATTATCGAATGGAGATAGATGCGGCGACCGAGGCAGACGCCATAATATCGCTTGTCGTCGGGATCGGCGTTCTGACCATCATCAAACCTCGTCATTTCACTTCTGAGTTCCAGCTCGAATTGATGGATCGGCATCTTTCAACGTTGCTCACCAGGTGAAACGCGGCCGGTGCGATTGGTCGTCCAGGCCGAACATGCATGATGTCCCTGTCGTCGTATTTCTACGCTTCGGGAACTGGCGCTACCATGCGCTTTTTCTTCCCGTCTGGTTGCTCTCTCCCTCCGACTGTGCCGCTCGCAGTTTTTCAATGTTTTCCTTCGCCTCGGCGTTTTGCGGGTCGAGCTCGAGTGCTCGAACCCAGGCGGCTTCCGCTTCGTCATAGCGCCCGAGGCGAGCATATATCACTCCTAAAGTCGTCTGCGCGTCCGGTGAGCCGGCGTTCAGGCTGACGGCCGCGCGCGCCTCGATCAGGGCTTCTTGCTGGAATCCCGACCGTGTGTATGCGTTTGCCAATGCGATCCGTGTCTCGGGCGTATCCGGCGCCGCCTTGACCGCTCTCTTTGCAGCTTCAAGAGCATCCTCCAATCTGCCCGTCGCGAGATATATGTTCGCCACTTGCGTGTTGGCGCGGGCGCTTTCCGGATACTCTTCAAGCGCGCTTGTCCAGAGCGACAGAGGGTCGCGCCATTGGGTGTTTCTGTTCACCGTGAGAGCGCTCAACACAATGAGAACGGCAGAGAAGCCGCAGATGAGCGCTTTCCGCCATTTCTTCCGCCCGCCGGTCGAGTTTCGATCGAGACCGACGCCAAGGACATAGCCCGCAATGAACATGATTCCGACCGTCGGAAGGTACATCCTCTGTTCGTTCACCACGAGTTTAAGCGCCACAAGCGTCGAGCTGGGCGCAAGAGCAAGCGCGAACCACCAGAGGCCAAATGTAACTATAGGTAAAGAGCGGATCAAAAGAAGCGAGCCTGCAAAAAGAGCGACCGCAGCAACGACCGACGCGAGCGCAGCCGGCGCCAGGAGCGAGCCCGAGGTTGTGACAACATGGTCAATGCTCAAATTCGTCGGAAGCGCTATCAAGCGAAAGTAGATGAACAGCGCCTTTGCTTGAACAAAGAGATTCTCCCAGAGTCCACGCGCCTGCTGAGTGTCGCCGATAACGCGCAGGATGCGAACGACAAAGACCATGAATCCCGCGGTAAGTGCAACAAACGGCGCGAGCGCAATCGCTGTTTGCAACAACCTTTTTTTGTCAAATTGAAGGCGGAACCGAAGGATTTCGTAGAGCGCGAGCAGACCCGGAACCGCGACCGCCTCCTCCTTTGAGAGAAGAGCGCACAGATAGGCAACGAGGGAGGCGAGCAGGAAGAGCGTCTTCCTGAGATTCTTCGCTCCGCTCGCAACAAACCGCCGACTGTTTCCCTTAATTCGGGGACATCCCGCCTGAGGCGGGACATCGTGTCCCCGAATTAAGGGCTCAGAATGAAAAGCGGCGGGCTCGCGGGCGCGTGTATATAAGAGAAAGCAGAGCAGGGAAAAGCCGCCTGCCAGCAGCGTGGAACGGCCGGAGATGTAGTTCACGGGCTGCGTGTTGATCGGGTGGCATGCAAACAGGAGGGCGACTGCGAGGGCTGCCGTATGCGACTGCTCAATTCCAAACGAACGCATGAGCGCGCCTGCCGCCGCATATACGAGAAGAGTGTTCAAGACATGAATCGCGATGTTGACGAGATGGTAGCCCAACGGGTCTTGACCGCCCGCAACATAATTCAAGACGAACGTCGCCATAGTGAGCGGCCTGTAGCCGCTCAAAGGGATGTTGCCTATCAGGCGAGGTGATATAAAGAAATGGCCTATGCCGGCGAGGCTGTGGACATATTGGTTGTTCAGAATGAAGTGGGGGTCATCGTACTGGAAGGAATTCCCGAGCGTGTTGGCGTAGACGAGCGCAGGTAAAAGAGCCACCGCAAGAATACGGAGGAAGCTCCCGCGCCTGTTTGTGATGGTCGCGATCTGCTGGGCCATTTCGATTTCGGATTATAGCACGGGCGATAATATGCGTCAATCAGGAGTACCTCTATCAGGTCCGTCCCGCAAAAGGCGTTTTGTTGAAATATGAAATATCTGTTGTAGGGGCACGGCGCGCCGTGCCCCTACAGCCAACCGACGGAGAGATTCGTGGGAAAAAACGAGGGTGCTCACTTGACACGGCTGAATCGGCGATATTTAATATCAGGCGAACTCAACCCTTCTGGGAGAGCCAAAATACACGAGGAGAGGAACTGCGATATGTCGAACTTATCGAAAGAGGAGATACTCGCGTTGTGTGAACGGATGGAGAAGCTTTACACGCCCGCCATTTCGGACGTGCTGGATGACATGGGTTTCAGGAACGGCGCGATGTGCGCCGGCTTCTCGCCCATCATAGGCGACTCGGTTATTGCCGGTCCGGCGTTTACGATGGCCGAGGACAAAGCCGACAACACGCTGCTCTTAAAGGACATGGACCCATCGTTCATTGTCGGGCTTCTCGATGCTTTCTGCGGAAGTCTCGATAAGGGGCAGGTTATCGTCGTGGATACGAATGGGTTCTGGGGCGCAGGCGCCTATGGCGAGCTCATGGCGACAACTACGAAATACTATGGCGGCGCGAGGGGAGCCGTCGTCGACGGCCCGATACGTGATATTCCGCGCGTGAGGGAAATCGGCTTTCCGGTGTGGGCGAGGGGAAGCATACCGACCGACTCGGTTGGCCGGACGAAGCTTGTCGGGATCAATGTGCCGATAAAGTGCGGGGGCGTGGAGGTGAACCCGGGCGACATAGTCATGGCCGACACGGATGGCATAGTAGTCATCCCTCCAGCCGTGAATCTGAAAGAATTGGTCGAGCGCGCGGAAGAAGTTGCTGTCGCTGAGCGGCGCTCCCGCGAAGAGTTGCGCCAGGGGAAGTCGCTGCGGGAGGTGTACGAGAAGTACGGACGATTGTGAGGTTTAGGGTTTGTGTTGAATTGCGGAGCGCGAAAATGATAGAATTTTGTTCGATTCCAGAGTCTGTTCGGTGCGGGAACTAATCTCCAGGGAAGCGGGAGGAGGAGGCACAGTGCTCGAGAAAATGCGCGAGACACTCGTTCGCGACTTGATGAATCGCGAAGTCAAGTTCATAAGAGAAGACATCTCGCTGCTCGATGCGGTATGGAAGATGAAGGAGTTTGGAGTGTCATGCCTGGTTGTCGAGAGTGCGAACAAGGCGGACGGGTATGGTATAGTCACTCGGAAAGACCTCATCAATAAACTGATAGACCCTGAGCCTGGCGAGCAACATGCCTTCGTTTCGGACGTAATGTCGCGGCCCATCGTTACGGTCCCGCCCACCGTCAGCGTATCGGCCTGCGTCAAATTGATGAAACGCTTCAACATGAGGAGGGTCCCCGTTTTTGACGGCAAACAGATAGTGGGAATCCTCAGCAACAGCGACATTTTCAAGAGGTTCTACCCTGGTCCGGGCGTACATTAGAAATTGGAATGCCCGATAACGGCGCATTGAAGAAGACTTATCCGTACATTCCCTTCGGCGTTCTGGCCGCATGGGCGGGCTTGGTGATGCTCCGGTTCTACCGGGAGCATCCACTTGGATTGAAGCAGTTTTACGGACTCATTCTCCGGCTGCAGATTCCTCCTCCCCCATCGGATTTTCCGAAAATCGTGATAGCCGGCAGACATCTGTCTCTCGCCTGTTTGCTGGTGTTTGTGGGTATCCTTGCAGGCAGACGCCTTCTCAGAACAATCGGAATAGTTCGCGTAGAGAACCCATCCGGAAGCAAATGGCTCGTCAGCCGGGAACTTGTTCTCGCGTTTGGACTGGGATGGGGATTCCTCATATATCTCACCTTTCTGCTCGGCGCCGTCGGGGGGCTGTATTCAGCGGTGATGTGGGGAGTGATACTCCTCTTGCTCGGCGTTTGCGTCCGGGACATTCCCTGTGTTTTTCGTGATCTGGCGATTTTGCTAAGGCGAGACAAGTCCCCCTCTTTCACGGACGCCAACTTGTTCGCAGACGGGGGGCGAAAACGGACCGAAGACAATGTGCGAACAGATTCGCATCTAAAGCAGGCTGGTCAGCGCACACCTCCGCAGCCAGGTCCGGACGCACAGTTGTCAGAAAGACCGCTGTCCGGCTTGCTCGAGCGCGTCGGTAGCGCCGCGGTGATAGTAATGCTTATCCTCATCGCGATCATGGCGCTCGCCCCGAGCATCACACACGACGCGATGGTATATCATCTCGACGTTCCTCGGATATATACGCAGGAGCACGGGTTCAAGGCTGTGCCATATAACCTTTTCTCAAACACTTTCCTCAACATGGAGATGCTATACGTTGTCGCATTGTTGATTGACGACTTTATTCTGGCGAACTTGATTCACTACATTCTGGGCGTTGCGACTTTGGTGCTTTTCTGCTCGGTGATACAATCCAATTTCGGGCGTTCGGCAGCAGTCCTGACCGCGCTCATTTTCTTTTTCAATCCCCCCTTCCTGAACCAAATGCCGCTTGCGTATGGCGATATTGGGATGGCGTTTTATTTTGTGCTCGCGCTATACAGTCTGTGGAGGTGGAAGACGGAAGGCGCGGAGGGCTGGTTCGCTCTGGCCTGCGTATTTGCAGGCGTGTTCAGCGGTATGAAATACACCGCGATGTATGGACTCTTCACGATGTGTGTCATGATTGCCGCGGCGGAGCTTTCATCGGGCGAGCGCCGTGTTGGCAAAGCGATCAAGCGGTTGGCGCTGTTCGGGGCAGTTGTCACGGTGTTTGTTTCGCCGTATCTTATCAAGAACTATTTGATAACGGGCAACCCCGTCTATCCAGTCATGTACAATCTTTTCGACGGCCGTTGGCTCTCCCCGCTACAAGTTGTAAGGATGCTCGAGTACGTCCATTCTCATGGGATGGGCCATGATTGGCGGCATATGTTGGCGCTGCCCTGGAATATAACCATATTCGGGAACAGCGGCTTTGCCAATTTCGACACGGCGATAACGCCGCTGTGGCTCATTTTGTTGCCGGCTTTTGTTTTCATTCGGCCGAAACCTGCGTTCGCGAAGTGGGCTGCGCTCGCGTGCGGCCTCTATTTCCTGAGTTGGGCGGCATCCACGCATATCACCCGCTACATGATGCCTATCTTTCCTCTGCTCAGTTTTCTTTGCGCGTTCACAATCGTCAAGCTGAGCGAGAAGGCCTCTGCGGTCTCGGGAGTTCTTTCAGCAATTTTTGAGGCATCCGTGGTCCTGATGTGCGGGCTCGTGTGGTTTTCCTTCACTTACTTCTATCCGCCCCGCGTGCCTGCGGAGTTCGGGCCGGCCGTTTGGGGATCGCAGACTCGAGATGAATTCCTGACCCGAAAGATTCCAAATTACCCTGTGTTCAGGTATATAAGCGAAGATTTGCCGCCGGACGCCCGGTTGATCTTTTTCTGGGACAATCGCGGTTTCTTCTGCAACAAACCCAAGATTGGGGATAGTGTAATAGAAGCGCCCATGATGATTGAATTGGTGCACGAGGCGGGAACAGCGGATGCGTTTCATCATAAGCTGAAGGCGATGGGTATCACCCATATGCTCTTTAATACCTTTTTCTTGGAGAGATTCCCCACCCACAGGATTTCGATGGAAGACGACATACGTTTTGCAGGCGATTTGGCGGTCTTCAGGGGTTTTCTAAGGGAATATTGTGTGCCCCTGTTTTCATCCATGGGGGCAACCGTCTATGCGTTGCGCGATTGAGGGCAAGGAATGGCCCTTGACTCACCTACTGCCGGAAGAGAGGCGAGCGTTGGCCGGGGTAGGTTACGTATACTATGTCGTTCTGAACGTGAACGAAGTAAATCGGATCCGTGGACCTTTTGGCCTTTTCCGGAACTCTGCCATTCTCAAGGCCGGTGGCATTGAGCGTCGGATTGTCGTATAGCACCCTGATCGCGCATGAAAGGTTTCTCAGCCAGTCAGCATTGTAGTCTCCCGTGAAAATGAATCCGCTGTCGTCGGGGGGATTGGGAATCTTGTCAAGCAGTTGTTTTTCGACATTGCGCATGCGGAGAGTAACTGTATGCAGCCTGGCCTCCTCCCTTCGAATCACGAAGGTTGACCGCGCCAGGATTCCCGCCATGAATATCACGCATACGGCCGCCGCGAGAGTTTTGCTGCGCCTGGATAAAGTCGTCGCCATCTTGCTCAGGATGCTGCCAATGAGCAGCATCAAGCCCACGTCCGGAAGAAGAAGATAATAATGATAGAGGCGTTGCGGCGCGAACAGGACAGGGAACAGCGCGCAAAGGAACCACCCAAGAGCGAACACCGATATTCTCTCCAGCCGCCAACTCTGCCTCCATGAAAAATAGGAAAGCATTCCGGCGACAATCAGGAGTTTCAATGAAACCAGCCACCAGTTCGTTTTCCACACCAGGCTGTCGCGGAACAACGAATCCAAAGGAGAGACACCGAGGAAACCCGCCAAATAGCTGTCAATTGCCCAGGAGAGATACACCCCGAGATACCGTATGACGAAGGGTCCGACTGACAGCCCATAAGCGCCGGCTTCAAGGACATTGAAATAGTGAAGCCTTATGAAAAGGTAGCACAACGTTATCACAAGAAAAGGACACAACCTTGCGCCTAGCAATAAGGAATCTTTTCTGTTTTTCGGAAAGTCATACAGCGCTTCAAACAGAACTATTATGCCGGGAACCGCAATGCCGATTTCCTTTGAGAGCAGCGCAAGCAAGAACAAGAAGACTGACAGCGCCAGATATGCCGGCATGCGCCTGTTTACGGACACAGTGTAGGCAAGAACGGATGCGGTTGCAAAGAATGCGGCAAACAGTTCCGGAGCGCAGGAAATCCACAATTGCGTGAGCGCGTGCGCCATATTGACGGGAAACAGGACCGCTGCAATGAATGCAGTGGGCCCGTCCCCCTTGAGATTGATGATCAGGAAATAAATCATGAATGAGATTAACGCCATCAAACACAAGTTTATTATGCGAAACCAGAACGCATTCGCGCCGACCAGAATTTGCATAACACCGAAATACACGTATGTGGCCAATGGCCGATAGAAGGGGACCTGTTCACCGCTGACTGAAGAAAAATGGACGGGAGAAAAAGCTTTCAGCACGTCGGAAGCCGACGTCAGCCTGCTTCCGTCCAGGAGTTCATAGTCATCCATCAAGAAAGGGAACTCAAGAGAAGGCGCATAGAGCCACAGAAGTATGAGAAAGCCTATGACTATGGTTGAGGTTTTTCCGAACATCGAATCTTATCCTGCCATGAGCCAAATGCAAAGAAAAGCCACAAAGCCGACAAAGCTACGAATCTTATAAGAACAAGACTTTGTTTCCGTGAAAACGGAAACACGTTTATTGCTGAGAAGCAGGCTATAAAGAGAGCCCCCGTCAGGAATCTGTGTTTTCCCTTCCCCATCGTGTCACCAAGCATCAAGAAGAACGGGATCAACAATATCATGAGATAATGGAACCAAGTCACAGGCGATATAAGAAGCATTGTCAATACATAGAGTGACACCTCATTGTTTTCCGGAAGATCGCGAGTGATATATTCTCTTTTCGTCAAGAACCAAACCACAAGAAGAATGCCGACGGAAAGAAGCTTGGAAACATAGACGGCTCTTGAATCAAGCATGCCATTTATGCCTTCGGATGGTCCCAGCGGGCCGTGGGCATAGAACAGCCTTCCCACAAAACCGTAGAGGCCGTGGTTGAAATAATGGAAATTGCCGGAGGATATGGTCGGGAACACTTCCTTGACAAAGAATACCAGAGGCTTGCTTCCGAGAAGAGCCAGAGGAAAAAGGCACAGCAGACCAACAAACAAAGCAGACAGCAGCAGGAACCGATATTTGCGCTTTCTCAAGAAGTAGAGACCCCAGATGGCCGGAATCACTTTTATCTGGATCATGAGGGCCCAGATCGCACTCGCAGCCAGGTCCTGTCGTTTTTCCAACAAGAAGAGAAAAAGCGCCAATAAGAAGAGCAGAATCGTGTTCGTCTGGCCGAAAAGAAGATCGGCCTGCATCGGCAGGAAGAAAGAGCACGTCAACAATGCAAGGGCAACGAACTCGAGGCTCTTTCCCCTCAGTAATATTACCAGGGTGGCTGAAAACAGGATTGCGCTGCCGACCACCCAAATCTTGTATGCCGTATCAAACGAGAAGAGTGTCAAGGGCAGATAGAGGAAGATTGAAAAGGGAGTGGATATGTATCGTTGGAAAATACGCGGCGCAATTTCAGGATACAGAAAGTTATCACTGCGCAAGGCCAGTCCGTGTCCGTGGTATTGCATAGTCCGGTAGTCATATATTTGAGAGAATCCGGAATGGGCCACCATGTGGGCAGTGGCGTAGTTGACTTCCAGATCCATTGGAACAAATGCCTTGTGGTCCAGCCCATGGAAGAACAAGCGATTTGGAACTGAAACAGGGATATCAAAGAGGAAAGACGCGACGTTCCACAACATGAGACAAATTGAAAGCAGGATGACAGCCTGGAAGAGCCGCCGCCCACCGGCTAAAGGCATGTTCCGGAATCTCCCTTGCTCCACGAACAAGACCGCATGAAAAGAGGCTTGCGCTAGTTTACACCCTGCAATTTTCAAATGCAATTGCGCTGCAACTGTGCGACCATGAGCGAATGCGGCCATTGAATTTCGGGATTTCATCTGTTATTCTCTAGGCAAGCGCTGAAACAAGCAGAAACATTTCTACCGAGAATATCCGGTCATAGAACAAGAAAGAACTAAACCGCAGTGGCTCAAACAGCCCTCGAGTCGGCAGAATCCAAATCATCAGGACTCATCTTTACATCGGCTGCAGTCGTTTGCTTTCTCGCCATAGCGGCAGCCACATCTTACAACCTTACGACAAAATCGCTCTGGTATGACGAGACGATTTCCTCCTACTATGCGCGGCAGTCCTTCTTGACCATAGCGAGAATGTCTCTGCTCGACCATGTGCCGCCGCTTTATTATTGGTTGCTCAAAGTTTACTCAGGAATCCTGGGCCGGTCGGATGCGGCCCTTCGCTCACTATCGGTTCTCTGCAATCTGGCCGCCGCCGTCTACCTGTGGCGGCTGGCGCGAGAACGGCTTGATGAAAAGACCGCCCTTTATGCGCTCGTATTCTTTGCAACTTCCAATTATTTGCTGATACGCGCTCAGACCGCTCGCGCTTATCCGCTTTTCTTGTTTTTCACGATGGCTTCCGTCTACTACTTCTTCCGCTCATGGCAGGAGGAGAAGAAAAGGTGGTGGCTGTTGTACTCGTTTTGCCTTACTTGCAGCCTTTACACTCTGTATCTGGGAGTGGCGACGGTCGCTGCGCTGTCGGTCACAGTCTTGCTGTCTGCTGCAAAGAGATTATCCCGTTGGCATCTCAGATATGTCTTGTGGACGGGCGTGAGTCTTGCTGGTTTCCTTCCGTGGGCAATCCTGCTCACGGTAACACATCCGTCAAGAAACCCGGATTGGTGGGGCGATGCGCTTCCGTCCGGGAATTTTCTCAAGGATTTCTTAAGCCTCTTCAGCAGCTTCTTCGAGGCGGAGAGTTTGAGACAGATGCCCGGGAACCCTGCGGGTGCGATACTGGCGAAACTGCTCCTTATAGGCGTTGGCTCGATTCTTATACACTCGCTCATAGGCTGGCGGAAGAATGAGCGCGCGACAAGAGTGCTCGTGTTCGGATGCCTGTTCATCCTGATTTCCGTCCTCTGCAATTTCGTGCTCAACGTATTTGCTGCCGTTGACTTCCCGACGTCTCTTCGTTTCATCTCTCTTATTCCAATTGCTTATTTGATCGTGGCAGCGGGCATATCGAAGCTCAGGCTCAAGGGGCTCGAGGTTCTGGTTCTACTCGTCTTAGTATTTCCGAATCTGATTGCAATGAGAGGGACTTATGCTTCCTCGAGCATCGAGGACTGGCGAGAGATGGCTCAATATATCGAGACAAACTGGCAACCGGGCGACTGTATCGTCTTTGTGCCGGGATACATGAATATAGCTTTCGATCATTACGCGGGCAACCGATACCCTGAGCTTGGATATCCGAAAGGGTTGATGAATCCGGCGAGGATGTATTGGGGCTACCATTCGATGCGCGACTCGAGTGAAGCCGAGCGATTCCTGCTGGAGAATGCGGTGATAATCCGGCGGAGCCACCGCATATGGCTGATACACAGCCACAACATCCTGTTTGACACGGGGAGGCAAGTTCCGGATGCTACCATGCTGATTGCTTTGCAGAACAAGCCGTTATTGAAGCAGGAAGATTTCAGGAGATACAGCGGAATTCTCTTGTACCTTTTCTCACGCGCAGATGCGTCGGCGCCGAGATAGAATCCGGCAAGACATTCCCGCGATAAGACGCTAATTTCTTGGCGTGACTGTGGAGTTGACTGTCAATCTGGTCTCCGTGCGGCCTGTACCCGTATGAAAAATCGCGGTTATGTCTATTCGGTCCACTGAGGGCATAGCCGAGTTTACAAACTGCAGCGACTCGACGTATCCTGCGATGACTGACTGCGTGCCGCCCCTTGTCTGTATGATTTGTCCCCAATTAGGCGCGAAAGGCGCCAACGGGGAAAGGGTGTACTGTACGGCAGCGCCGTCTGCGCTGCTGGTAAAATCGATCGTGGCCCCGCCATTACTGAGAACAGGGGCAGGCGCCGTCCTGGCTTCGGTAAGCCCCTCGGTCATCATCTCCATTGCGCGCTCGGACTGTTGTTTGAGCGTGACCACATTGCTGTCAAGCGAAAATGCTTCCGCTGTGGTTAGCCAGAACTTTACCGTCACGATTGCGATAAAGAGCATGATTGCTGCGGCTATCAGTACTTCGAGCGTCGTAAATCCCGAATCTTTTTTTCTTGGCATGAACGCAATCCTTAGTTTGTCTTATGGCCTTGCGAGATACGTAGTGATTTCTGCCAGAGGCGAGTCATATCTTCGCGGACGCTGGCCACCCGGATTCCTGTGCCTTTGCTGGTCTACCTGGGGTTGTGCGGAGTTTTGGTCGGCATAGTAAACCCGAACGGTTATTTCCTTAAGCAGTGTAGTAGTATCATCATTATCACCGCCCCCAACACCGCCCACGGCGACATTATTGATGAGCAACTGGTAGACATATATTGTCTTGCTGCCTGCCATTCCGCGGTCGGTAACTCCATCTCCGTCAAAGTCGTCTGAAATATGATCGCTCGGCGGTATGGCAGGGATTGCGGGACGCACACCGGGAATGGCCGGCTGAGCTGGGATGGCTCCAGGACGCGTGTTATCAATGAGTTGACTGAAGACATCGTTAGGAGGAGTCCCTCCCTGTTTGCCGAAGTCAATGGTTCTTTCCAGCACTTGCTGTGCGAGTTTGTCTGCAATATGACGTTCCTGGCTGCCGGTGTCGGCGCGGATGGATACGGTGAGCATCGCGGCAATGCCGGTCATGAGCAGCACCAGGATTACCATCGAGACCGCGACCTCTATCAGACTGAGTCCACGGTTATTTCGTATTGTCTCCACGGCAATTATCCCTTCCAGAAAATTGTCAGAAAACAATGACCTGTCCGGGCGGTATCTGCTCCTTCATTTCCCGGAGTCGGCGTTGCTGTTCTTCAGGAGTAGGCAAATCGGCGCCACCGGAGTCCTTGCCCTCCAGTGAATCACTTTCGGACGTGGAGGCTTGCTCCTCTTCGCTCTGCGTCGAGGAGTCCTGGCTCACGTTGGACGTCGTAGCCCCGTCAACCGCTGATAAAGCCGCGCTCTTCTCCGAGCTCCTGCTTGCCCGCATGACAAGGGCCAGCGCGCAAAATAAGATTATGGCGGCGCTCAATGCAAGAAGTTTGAGATCACCCAACTTGCCCGAGCGGGCCTTGCTCATCAGGTCTGACAGAGAAGATGACGGAGGAATCTTTTTACTCGGCTTCATGGGTTCACACTCCTGAGAAATTCGGATTGAAATCCGGAATACTCGAGGGCACGACGAAGCCCTGGGAATTCGCCGGGTCATTGTCGCGCCGGCTGTCCCACACCGTCTGGTTAGTGTTGTTGAAGGTCGGCGGGTCGAAGAGTGTCGTCGATGGGAAATACGGTGGCGCCAGGCCGCCGTTGAGGCGTTGGTCGTAAACAAAGTTTCTTGCATAGCCCGACCTATGGCCATTGCTGTCGAACGTGCCGAATGCGCCATAGTACCTCATTATTGCGCCGCCCAATATCGTCGCGGTTCCGCGCGGGCTTCCACTATCGTAGTTGTCCACCTGGATGACGCCCGTGTCGTCGGAAGTCATAAGAGTGCTGTTGATCACGATATCGTTGGGAGCGGATGTTCCTATGCGGATATCGCCTCCCGGCGTGAATATTCCCAGGATGTTTGCCGCATCGGAGACCGTGAGCGGGTCCTCTTCATACACCAAGTCCCGGGTGATGGTGACGCCTCCTTCGGATATGACTGTTAGCGCCGTATCCGCTTGGACTGCCGGCGATGTTACGCCTCCTGACCGGGTTGGCCCACCAAGCGAACTCACGTTGCCGGCGACGTAGAGCGCGCCGTTCGGAATCCCTTGATACGTGACTGAATTGACAGTCGTCGTATTATTGGCTCTATCGACGACTATGTTTGATGTCGAGCCGTTCGAATGCGTAATCTGGTAGTTCTGCCTGTGGCTGCCATCCACACTAAGGAGTACATTACTCACATTACCCTGAACATATATTCCGCCCTTGAGCGCGGCTCCATTGGTCGGGACATAGACGCCATCTGGAGGAGGAGTTATGCCGATTGGCAACCCTAGCTCGAGCCTCAACTCGGAATTATTGGTCACAGTGCCTCCCACTGCCGCGGAGCGTTGGTCAAAAGCGTTCGTCGGCATAGGAATGGAATCGGCGCCGCGGTCAAACCCCTCACCGAAAATGGGGACATCTCTCGGCGGATTGCTGTCGGCGTCGAGCAACAGGTTGCTGCCGTTGTTATAAAAATAAGCGTCGTTTTGCACACTTGAGACCAATCCGTTCGAGAATGTCGGAAAATATGCGAAGGCAAACCGCGTATTTGTATGCACGCGTCCCCGGAAATTCGTGTTTGAGGTGAACCATACTTTTGTACCGCTGACCATCGAGTGGATGCCTGTGAAAAGCATATAGTTGGCAAAGCTTTGGCGATTGAATCTGATTTCGAAGGAACCGTTCGTGTTGAGGGTTGTGACCCGGTTAGGACTGTTGGGGTCTCTCCCGTCGGCGAATATGTTGTAGCTGAAGCTGTAGACCTGACTTTGCAGCGTTATTTGCTGAAAATTGGGCAACAATTGCGCTCGCACATTTGTGACTGCGGCGCCATTCGGCAGCAGGACGTCGGGGAGATTGACATTGGGCGAAAAGAAGATCGCCTGGTTGGCCTGGCTCAAAATAGCGCCCGACCCGTTCCATGCCGCCCGGGCGACCTCAAACCTTGCCAACGCATCCTGCCTTATGGCCGCCTTCATTGCCTGCTCGCCCGCCTGGGCGGCATAAGCAGCAGCCAGATTCTCCGTCCTGATAGTTGTCGAAACCCTGTCCTTGGTAGTCCTTGTGGCGGCTGCCGCAATAAACACGGCCGCCATCGCAAAGACCATTGCAAGTGAAACCAGCAATATGCCGCGTTCGTCCCTGAGAATATTTCTGTGCCGCGCCTGACCTTTGTCTGGTAAGTTCATATGCTTCGGCCCCTTTATTTGCCCAGAGGATATTTTACATTGGTTTGTTGAGCATAAACTATGCCACCGACTTGTCGCGTGGCGCCAACCTATGCCAATCATACCGTAAGGTTTTATGTGACAACTTCTTATAGCCTGTGTCTGAACGCTTGATGGGCATGCTCCGGTGAGTTGCCATCAAATACAAAACTGTCAAAAAATGACGTTTTTGGTCATTTTTTGTAACGCGGAATTAATTGTGGATTCTGTGGAAGATACAGCCGATTCTTAATCTCGGAGCATTCTTCCTGTGAGCTCGAGAAACACGTCTTCAAGGGAAGGATTGCGGAATTGCATATCCATGAGGTCTATTCCAAGCTCCCGCGCCAGGTTCAGCAACCCGAGCATGCAGGCTTTGATGTCAGCAGTGTAAAGGACGACGTTTCGGCCCACGATGTTGATTGCCTCGACATCTCTCAGTCGAGAGAAGCATTCCGGCGCAACGTCTTCGCCGATTGAGAACTCGATGACGTTCGCCTTGTTGAGTCGGGCCACGAGGTTTCGGGGCGCATCATGCGCAATGATTTTTCCGTGGTCGATTATGGCGACTTCGTCGCTCAGTCTTTCGGCCTCATCCATATAATGCGTGGTCAGGAATACGGTCTTACCGTTGTGTTTAATGGACTGAACCAGCCGCCAGACCTCATGCCGCGCCTGAGGATCGAGGCCGGCAGTCGGTTCATCGAGGAAAAGAATTTCGGGATCGTTTACAAGCGCAAGGGCAACAGCGAGCCGCTGCTGTTGTCCGCCTGAGAGCTCGGCGACCATCTGGTTCGCCTTTGAGTCGAGTGAAACGGACGAAAGCAACTGGTTTGCGGGAACAGGACGATCGTAGAAGGAGCGGAACAGGTTTACGATTTCACCGACTTTGAGCCGCTCGAAGAGACTGGTCGTCTGTAACTGTATTCCCATCAATTGCTTCGCCCGTGCAAGCTCGGAAGGGAGAGCCATGTCGAGAAGCCGAATCTCACCCGAGTCCGGCGCTTTCAGACCCTCAATAATCTCCATGGTCGTGGTTTTTCCGGCGCCGTTCGGCCCAACCAGGCAAAAAATTGTGCCCCTGCGGATGGCAAACGAGATTCCGTCCACTGCCGTGACACCGCCATATGATTTCCTGAGATTCTTTACAACGAGGGCGTATTCGGACATGGCTCAGATGATTGGTATCGTTTTCTTTTCCACAGTTTTTTCAACGTGGCTCAGCCTACACCAAACGACGCACGTCGGGCGTGATGAATCGCGCCTCAGAAAATCGGGAGCGGCAATGCAGATTATCACGGATTTTCATATTTTGCAATCGTATCGGCGCGCATGCAGGATTGGGCCGACCTTGTTCCATTGACGAGTGAGTTGACGCCGCATCGCAGAAAGGGATATTATGGCGTGGCTCAGCCGAGGAAAGAAGGTTGCTTTCCTCCGGCCTGCAGCCCTTCGCTCGCAATTACCGGCTCGATGCGGAACCGACGAGATTCAGGACAGGGATTCAGAAAGACGTGGGAAATACTGCGACCATTGGAGTAAAAGGATGAACAGAAGACATATCTCGTTTCTGATTCAAACGATAAGCTTTCTCATAATGCTCCTGTTTATGGATGCCATTGCAGGGGCGGAAGAAACCGGAATGTCGGCCGCGCCGATTGACACCCGGAAATACATGTTGGTCGACGAGATCAGGCCGGGAATGAAGGGGTACGGGCTGACCGTTTTTTCGGGGACAACCATCGAAAGATTCAATGTCGAAGTTATCAGCGTCATCCGCAACACGGGAGCCCAAAGCAATCTGATACTGGTTCGCGTGTCAGGCGGCCCAATCGAGAAAGCCGGAGTGATCGCGGGCATGAGCGGGAGCCCGGTATACATTGATGACCGCATGATCGGCGCGCTCGCATATTCCTGGGCCTTCTCCACGGAGCCGCTTGCCGGCATTACACCAATCGATGAGATGCTCCGGATTTTTTCCTTTGAGAAAAAGAATGACGCACGGAAAACGGTCGCCGGACCGGCTGAGGTCGGTTCAAAAGGATGGGCTCACGAAGCTGGCGTTGCAGTGGCTTCGCCTGCCTCCACATCGGAATCGGCGGTGATGCAGCCTATCATGACACCAATGGTGTTCTCCGGTTTTTCGCGGGAGACCATAGAATCCTTCAGACCGCAGCTTCAGGGATGGGGAATTGTCCCGGTCCTCGGCGGTTCTTCTGCGCAAGGAGGTCAGGTGGAAGATGCGCCGTTCGAGGAGGGCGCCGGAATAGGGGTACAACTTATTAGTGGTGACTTGTCAGCGGCCGCGATCGGCACTCTTACAGTTCGGGATGGCGATAGAATCCTCGCGTTCGGACACCCGTTCATGCTTTCCGGCCCCGTTGATTATCCGATGACAACGGCCTATATAAACGCCATCCTTCCCAGCCTGGTTGTTTCTACAAAGGTGGGGTCTTCCTTGAAATCTGTCGGTGTGCTGACCCAGGACAGGAGGACGGGAATCATGGGCATTGTCGACGGGTCAGCGAGAATGGCGCCGGTTACGCTTTCGACTCTGCAGAGAGGCGAGGAAACGGGCCGGACATTCCATTTCGAGGTCGCCCGCAGCCGGCAGCTGCTGCCGCTTATGGTGGGGATGGCCTTGTCGGACTCATTTACCCAGGTCGGAAGCGCGACCGGCGAGTTCACGGCAAAGGTACACTATGAAATCGAGATGGAGAAGTTCCCGACAATTCGAAACGATGATTTCTTTTCGGGCGCGGGCGGATTCCCGGTCTTGTCCTCACTCGGGTTGGTGAGGGACCTTTCCACTCTCCTCAACAATCAATTCACGGAGCTTTCCGTCAAGGCGATCTCCATTCAGGTTGAGGTGCTCGAGGCAATCGAGTCAGCCCGTGTGACGAGCGCGCGTCTGGGGAAAGACACTGTCAGACCGGGCGAAGATATCGCGCTCAAAGTCATCATGAAGCCTTACATGAAGGACTACGTGGAAAAGGAAACCGTCCTGCATATTCCGGAGCATTTTCCGGAAGGGCAGGCCTTTCTTCAGATATCGGCGGCGCCTCAGACCGCCTTCTTCGAGAGAATGCGGGCGCCCACTCGTTTCCAGCCCGACGAAATAGAGAAGCTCGTGCAACTGGTGGACGAGGATTACCCGGGTAACAGGCTCGACATCCGGCTGCTGGTAACCGATCCGGGCATCGTTGTAAAAGGCCGCGAAATGCCGGCGCTTCCATCGTCCGTCTTTTCCGTCATATCGCAGACGATGGGCAAGGAGCCGATGGGAATTACGATGTCCAGCGTGATGCTGGAGAAACACATTACATTCGACTTTGAGGTGGAAGGCTCAATCATTATACCGGTAACTATAGATCGCAAGGCGAAGTGAGCTTCTAAGAAGATTCTGACAAGGGCGAATGTCGTGAATGAACAAAAGGAGGCGGAACGTGACAGGACGCACGGCCTTGGGAAAGGCGGTCTTTGGCATTATCCTGCTCATGGCGGCAAGCGCATGGGCGGTGAGCAGTTCGCTTTGGGAAGTGGACTCGAAAGAAGACTTTGATTCGGGCGAGCCTGACGGCGTTTCCGTTTGGGCGCCGGGGCAGATAACGCTGGGGCCAAAAGCGGTTGTCACCGAGATCGACGCGCTGTATGTGTGGGCGCTTGCAGAGGACGGAAAGGGGAATATCTAC
>JACRIR010000241.1 GCA_016215705.1 Candidatus Poribacteria bacterium
CTCAGATAGTTTGCGTACGGTTGCAGAGCGAGGGCGTAGGAACGGGTGACAACGGAAAGAGGATCGAGCCAGCCCGCAATCTCCATTCCAAACGCCGAGCAGATAAGCAGGAAGGCGAGGATTCCGAACTTCCACCGGCGATGCACGGGAGAAAATAGGGACAGACCCGCAGCATAGGGTCTGTCCCTATTTTCTCGGTCGCCTGTCGGATTGGGTTTCCTCTTGAAGAACTTGTCGCAAACGTCGAGCGTGGTCCCCATCGGGCACACCCACCCGCAGAAGGCTCGGCCAAGCACAAGAGTCGCGGCAACTATGAGCAAGGAGGGCCAGAAAAGCGTCACGATGGCGCGCGAGGCAATCGATGCCGTAAGCGCAAGCAGCGGGCTCAAGCGCGGAAACAGGTCAACGGGATATGCGTCGGTCAACGGATAAGATGCCCTGTTGAGGAGAAAGAGGAAGAGCGCAAGGCACAAGAGCTGGGAAATTCGTCTGAGGGTTCTCATATGGCGCGCCGTCTGCTAGGCCAAATTGATCCTTTGCTGCTTCACCTTGGCCAGGTCCATCTCCCCCAGCCCGCGATCGAAGGCTCTCTGCACAAAGCCAAGCTCGCGGGGCTCGAGGCCGAAGATGGTTGCGCCAAAAGCGTCGACGGCGACCGGGTCTATGCCCGCGACGAGCAAGCCCTCCTTGCGAACGTCCGCCTCGGTGCCGCTGGCGGGACCCCTGTCGGTAAGTATTCGGTAGGCGTCGAGGATGGTCAGGTCCACGGCCGTGACCGTTGCAAAATCGGCAATGCGCTGATCAAGCTGCGGATGCCAATCACCGCGATTGCCCCCGGCGACCCCCATCATGTTTTTCATTCCGAGGGTGAGCCTCGAGGAGCCGTGGTGTTTTGCGATTGGAATGCTTATCAGGACGTCCGCCTTCGCGGCGTCTTCATACAGCAGCCATTCCTTCATGGACACGCCCTTGGGAATCGAGACAGTGTGAAATTTCCGATCAAGGACATGGGTCACCGACGCGCCTGCCGCCTCGGCCGCCTTCGCGATTCCGCTCGAGTCGTATGAACGGCGCGCATCGTTGCAGGTTCGGTCAAAAACATTGACTTGCCTGGCGCCGGCCTTCATGCAAAGCTCGATGATTGCGGCGACAGCGAATGGGTTCGTTGTAGCCGCTTGCTCGGGAAGCCTGTCCCACGCCATGTTCGGTTTCACCACGACAACGTCGCCCGGCTTCACGAGTTTGTCAATTCCACCCAATGCTTCGATCGCGGCTTGAACCATCTTCTTCGGGTCGTCGCCACGGACAACCGCCAGGTCGCTTGAAAGCGTGTGTTCACGCCGTTTCTTCGGCGCAAAACCACTCGCCTCTTGCCCCGACGAAGCAGAACGATTCCCGCAACCATACGCTGCGCCCGCGCATGCTGCCGCTCCGGCCACAGCCAGATTTCCGATGAATTGACGCCGTGAAAATTCCTTGGTCATTTGCTGCTCCTCATACAAATGAATATTTGTGGTGAAACGCTAAAGAGATTATACCATTTATGCGCGTCATTTGTGAATTCAAAGCCCGCCGTAACGGCAACATAGGTGGATTGCTTCGCTCCGTTCACCGGCAGGAATCCGGCGCTTCATGCAGTCGCGATAGAAGACTTGAATTTCGATAAAAAGCGCCTCGTAAGCAGAAGGATGAATAGAAGCAACAAAAAGGCAAGGCCAGCCGCAATTGCGAGCCGTTCCATGAAATGCGGCCTCGGAATTCCCTCTATCAGGTAGTAATCCCTTTTCTTGATGTTCCAAAATGTCCCTTTCGTCGAGTGCAGAACAGTTACAATCATGTTTCCTGAATGATCAATTGAAACGGACTCAAACTCCGCTTGCATACCGGCTGGAACATTCAATAAGGCAAAGGCAGTTTCTTCCCCGGACGGAGAACGTTTCTTTATCAGCAAGCCCGACAAAGCGTACCCATCACCCGGATCCGATTCGATTTGATAGTAGTTGCCAAGGCAATCGAAGGAGTTGTAACCGTAAATGATCTCCTCTCCCCACACCATTTCATCCGACTGTATTCTTGAGAAGTTTAGCCCCGGCTCAAAGAAAACAATCGCTCCCTTATCCGGCGCAAAAGCAACAAGACTCAAGATGAGCAAAGGAATCAATTGCACGGTCAAATCCTCACGCCGGAATTTTCGCGAGAATTCCTTTGAGCTGGGTGGACACGTTCTGGGGCAGTTTCATATGGATCGTGCCGAGATATTCCAAAGTAAGTTCGGCGGACCGGACCAGCGCGTCGATCCTCAAATCCTTCTGGCGCGTGAGTCGATTTAGCTCGAACAGGTCGCCTCGTTCGAACAGATAGAACTTCATCTTGAGAGTCTCGCCTGTGGCGCCCTCGCCAAAGCACGCTTTCAGCGCCACCGTCTGTGTGCCCATGTCGCACTCGGCGGAAATATCGATAAGTTTTTCCGCGTTCGCAGGGTCGTTCAGCTTGGCAATGAATATGACATTGTCGCCCGGGTCGAGCGTATGGCAGATGTCGCTGCTTGAGAAGTAGTTTATCATCCACTGCGGGAGCACGTAGTTCTCGCCGCCCTCTTCCAGCATCTCGCGATATTCATATGACGCCGTCTCGCTCCGAAGTGGGATTTCAGCTTGCCCCGGATCGGGCTCGGCGACCGTTTTGGCGACGCCTGTCGTCGGATATCGCCGGGTTGCGGGCGACTCCATTTCCACTTTTTCGGTCGCCGGCTCTTGCGTCGCAAACGAATCCGCTCGTGCTTCCATCGCCGCGATGGTGGGAGCCTCGATCTCGATCCTGGCGTCATTGAATAAGTAGCACAGTACGGCGATTGTCACCACAATGAGCGACGCAAGCACGATTATCGATGCCATTTCGGTCTCAGCCTCCGTTCCGATGAGGTGTCTTTTCTGTCTCTTCAATCAGATTGGCGAAATTCGAACCGTCGAGAGCAGAGTCCATGCAGACCGCCGCGTTGGCGAATGTCTGCTTGAGCCGCGTGGATATGCTGTCCTCAACGTTTTCCGGTGTCAGCATTCTCCTCTCAGACACTGCCTCGATGACTTCTCGTATGGTTATCTTTGAAGGATCGCGCGCGGGCACGTAGTCCTTGTCCTCGGTGTACAAGACCAATCGCTTCTCGACGAGACGATTGAGGATTTCGCCCGAGAGCTCGGGCGGAATTCCGACCTCGCTCAGCCGGTCTATCGCGTTCACGTCGGTGTCTGCTCCGCCCTTGGCGAATCGTTTCACGATCTCAGCCATCGCGCGAACGGAATAGAATTCGAGATAGCTCTCGATTTCTGCGCGCGTCATATGCTTTTCGGCCTGGGGATACTGGACAGCATACGCGACTTCGGCCCCGAACAGCACGACGACCCACGTGAGATAGAGCCACAGAAGAAACACGGGGATTGCGCCAAGCGACCCGTATATTCTGTCGAACGAGGTCATGTTGCTTATGTACCAGTTAAAGCCGCCTTTGGCAAGCTCCCACAAAGCGCCACCGATTATTGCGCCGACGACCGCTGCCCGAATGCGCACGCGGGTATAAGGAATGAACTGATACGCGAACCAGAACGCGAGCCAGTTAAGGAAATGCGTCAGGAACTTCAGCGAGAAGATGTCGGGGCGCTTGGATGACAGTCTAGCGGCGATATAGAACGAAACAAAGATCAGGACGGGCGTCGCGGTCAATACAGTCCAGAACGAGGTGAACTTGCTCAGAAACGGCCTCTTTTGTTTCGCATGCCAAATTTCATTGATCGTGTGCTCGATGGTATTGAACAGAACGATGGCCGTGATGAAAAGAGTGGTCACTCCGAACACGCCGAGGAGCGTCACGTTCTGAGAGTACTGAGTCAGGTACTCGCGGATGACCTCTGTTCGATTGGGCACGAAGTTCCTGAACAAGAAATCCTCGACCTTGAGTTGGATTTCGCTGAAGGCCTCGAGTCGTGTCAGGAACGAAAAGAAGATAGCGGTGACAGGGACAAGCGCGAGCAGGCTCGCGAACGCAAGGGCGCTTGCGCGCTGCAGGCATTTGTCGATGAAGAACTCCTCAAAGGAGCGAATGACCACTCTTGCCGGATAGAGAATGACCCTTATGTGAACCGGCGATTGCGAGAGATCGCTCTCCCGGAAGAAATGCATGAAGCTCGAGCGTTTTTTCACCCAGCCGGACGTCGTAAATACCCCCCATCGGCGCATACAGAATCATGCGCAACTCATTGCAAACAAAAGTATAGCAAAGCATAAAAAAATTGTCAAAGAACCAAACTTCGGGTCAGTCCCTAGAAGGAAAGCTGTTTGAGGACGGGAGGGAGGCGCTGCAAGTCAAGGATCATTTCGGCCATCGTCTGGTACCGATCAGCAGGTTCACACTCGAGAGCGCGCATTGTGATCTCGTCGAGATTGCGCGGTATCTGCTTGTTGACATAGGAGGGAGGCTGCGGCCTGTTCTTTTTGCTGACTATCATTTTTGCATAGAGCTCTTTGTCCTGTGTCTTATATGGCAATTGCCCGGCCAGCAATTCGTACATC
>JACRIR010000243.1 GCA_016215705.1 Candidatus Poribacteria bacterium
GGGGGGGATGCTCAGCGCTATGCCCGTCGGAACAAAAGCGGTTTCGCCCGGAGCGATGCTTATGGGCTCGCCGAGAGCGGCCATAAGGTCGAATCCGGAGCTGTGCTCGCTCATTTTCTGCGGAAGCGGGAGGTCGGGATTGTGTGGCAGTCTCTTTATCTTGACGGTAAGCATGTCATGGTATTTCGGATTTTGGATTTTCGATTTTGGATTGTCCGCAATAAGAAGTCGCGTTCCGCGGAATTCGTTCACAGCTTCATTAGTTCGAGGCCATCGACAGGCCCGAGGCCGACTACGGTCAGGGTGTCGTTCCGGAACAATTCGCGGGCGAGTTCCTTGATCTCTTCGGCGGACACGGCGTCGATTTTTTTCATGATCGTTTTAAGACTTTCGATGTGGCCGAGTGAAAGGACGGAGCGCGCGAGACGCATCATGCGTCCGGACGTGCTTTCCAAAGATAGAACGACGTTTCCTTTCAACTGTTCTTTGGCGCTGTGGAGCTCGTCGGCTGGAACGTCTTTCTTTTTCATCAGAGCCATCTCTTCGAATATGATATCTGCGACCCTTTGTGTCCGTTTCGGGCTGATTGCGGCGTATACGCCCATTAGTCCGGTGTTTTCAAAGGAACTCAGGAACGTATTGACCTGGTAGGCCAATCCCTCGTCTTCCCTCACCCTTTGATAAAGCCTGGAGACAGATGAGCCTCCGAGGATATTGGCGAGGAGATTGAATGCGTATCTCTTCGGGTCGCTCGCTGTAACGCCCGGGGTGGCTATGGTAAGATGCACTTGTCCGATCTGTCGCTGATGCATCTTATTCGCCGCCCGGATTCTTGGGGGATCATAGGCGTGGCGGCCTCCAGTTCCATCCAAGAGGCAGAAATGTTTTTCGAGCAGTTTTCGCAAGGCTTCATTCTCGAAGTTGCCGGCGACGGCTATGAGGACATTCGAAGGCACGTACCAGCGTCGATAGTAGTCCTTTACAGTTTCGACTGTGAGCCTCGAGAGCGCGCGTTTTGAACCTGTGATCGGGAAACCGAGCGGATGTCCTCGCCATATGGTTGAGGAAAGCAAATCCAGCACGTGCTCTTCAGGAGAATCGATGTAGGACTGGATTTCTTCAGCCACGACCGCCTTCTCTTTCGCGAGGTCGCAGAAGGTCGAATTGAGGAGAACATCGGCCAGAAGCTCGACGGCCACATCCACGTGAGCATCCAGAATCCTGGCGTAGAGGCAGGTGTACTCCCGACTGGTGAAAGCGTTGGCGGAACCGCCCATTCCTTCCAACGCTTCCATAATCTGGCGGGCGGTCCGAGTCTTTGTTCCCTTAAAGAAGAGATGTTCAAGCAAGTGAGAAACCCCGTTGATATCGGGGGTCTCATTGACCGAGCCCACCCGCGCCCACACTCCGATGGTTGCGGACTTGAAATGCGGAATCCGCTCAGTCACGACCTGTATCTTGTTTGCGAGTTCGTATCTTCTTAGCAAAGCTCAAGTCCCCGGATGAAGTTCCTTGTCGGCAGCCCTCTTGCTCAGGTTGATGCGGTTTTGCCTGTCGATCTCGATACACTTGACCGTCACGGTATCGCCCTCATTCAGGACATCCTCGACGCGGCGGACGCGCTGGTCGCTGAGTTCCGAGATATGGACAAGCCCTTCTTTTCCCGGCAGAATTTCGACGAATGCGCCGAACTTGAGCACTCGTTTGACTGTGCCCGTGTAGATTTTGCCGACCTCCACCTCTTCGACGAGAGAGCGAATCATGTTATAGGCTTTTTCGCCCACTTCGGGATTGACCGCCGCAATGAGAACGCGGCCGTCGTCCTCGATATCGATCTCGGCTCCTGTTTCAGCCACGATTCCCCGGATGATGCGGCCTCCGGGTCCGATCACGTCGCGGATTTTCTCCGGGTCTATCCGCATATGTATGATCTTGGGGGCGTGTTTGGATATCTCGGCGCGCGGTTTGGCTATTGCCTCAATCATCTTGGAAAGGATGTGTGCACGGCCTGCTTTGGCCTGCTCCAACGCTTTCGCAAGTATTCCGAGGTCGAGACCTTCGGTCTTGATGTCGAGTTGGAAGCCCGTGATACCCTTGTTGCTTCCGGCGACTTTGAAATCCATGTCACCGAGATGGTCTTCGAGGCCAAGGATATCACTCAGGATGGCGGCCTCATTGCCTTCCTGTATCAGTCCCATCGCAATGCCGGCGACGGGCGCCTTGATTGGCACGCCTGCATCCATGAGTGACAAAGTCGCTCCGCAGACCGTAGCCATGGAGGAAGACCCATTGGATTCGAGGATATCGGAAACGACGCGAATCGTGTACGGAAACTCCTCGAACGAGGGCATCATAGTGAACAGCGACCGCTCTGCGAGAGCGCCATGCCCTATCTCACGCCGACCCGGCCCCCGGATGGGTTTCACTTCGCCGACGCTGAACGGCGGGAAGTTGTAGTGCAGCATGAACGTTTTCTTATATTCGCCGAAGAGTTCGTCCATCACCTGTTCGTCCGTCGAGGTCCCGAGCGTGGTCGCAACAAGCGCCTGCGTTTCGCCGCGTGTGAACAGAGCCGACCCGTGCACTCTCGGAAGGAGTCCGATCTCACAGGTTATCGGTCTGATGTCGGCATGTCCGCGCCCGTCGGCCCTCTTCTTCTGCTTAAGCACCATGTTGCGCAGGAGTCTCCTCTCGAGGTCTGCGAATGCGGAGGAAATCTGTTTGACTTCAGCGTCCGTCGCCTCGGGGAAATGCTTGATGGTCTGCTCGAGCAGCCAATGTGTGCGCTCCTGCCGCTTGAGCTTGTCGCCGATCTTGAATATCTCCATGAATTCGGCTGTTGCGAACGATTCGACCTGCGCAATTATGTTCGGATCGATGATCGCCTGGGGGGGCGGAAGCTTGAACTTGCCGCATCGGGCGACCAATTGCTCCTGTATCTCGACGGTGTCTTTCAGCATCTGATGGCCGAATTCCAAGGCCGCCAACATGGTCTCTTCGTCAACCTCTTTGGCCCCGCCCTCCACCATCATGATCGCGTTTTTCGTGCCCGCGATAACGAGGTTGATGTCGCTCTGTTCCAACTCTTTGGATGTCGGGTTTACAGTGAATTCGCCATTTACCCGGCCCACCCTGACCGCGCCGACTATCTTCGTGAAGGGAATCTGCGAGATCGCCAGCGCGGCCGACGCGCCTATTATGGACAAGACGTCGGGGTCGTTTTCCTGGTCATGAGAAATGACCGTCGCCATTACTTGTGTCTCGTTAAAATATCCCTCCGGGAACAGGGGCCTTAGCGGCCTGTCTATGAGCCTTGAGGTAAGAGTTTCCTTCTCGCTCGGTCTTCCTTCTCTTTTGAAGAACCCGCCGGGAATTTTTCCGGCGGCATACGTTTTCTCGCGATAATCGACGGTCAGCGGCAGAAAATCAACCCCTACGCGTATATCCTGTGATGCCACCGCCGTCACGAGAACGGCTGAGTCGCCGTAGTAGACGCAAACGGCGCCGTCGGCTTGTTTCGCCATGCGACCGGTCTCGATCACGAGATTCTGTCTTCCCAGTTTCGTTTCCACTTTCTCAATCATTACGTCTTTCTCCGTTCGTTTTTCGACTTATGTGAATCTGCCCCTGGGCACAATTGCCCTCGACGCAGGATCGCACTCGGCTCACGCACAAGAAAGAAGGGACGTGAAGCCCTTATTTTCTGAGCCCGAGATCGGTGATGATCTTGCGATATCGCTCGATGTCTTTTTCTTTAAGGTAGTTCAGCAGGCTGCGCCGATGGCCGACCATTTTGAGCAGACCACGACGTGAATGGTGGTCCTTGCTGTGTTTTTCGAAGTGGCCGGCTAACCCATTGATGCGTTCGGTGAGAATCGCGATTTGCACTTCCGGTGAGCCAGTGTCTCCTTCGTGAGTCTGGTACTTCTTGATAACCCTCTGTTTTTCGTCCTTGGTGATCGTCATTGCTTGTAAACCTCCTTTGGCGGTTATTATCCCATCCCCAAGTGCGGCGCCGGAGTTTCGCCGACCTAGCGAATGGATAAGAAAATGGCCCGTGCGGCCTATCGGTCGCTCAGGGCTTCGACACCGGGGAGCTTTTTGCCCTCGAGAATCTCGAGCGACGCGCCACCCCCGGTTGAAACATGAGACATCTTTTCGGCGAGGCCGAATTCCGCCATTGCGGCGGCCGTGTCGCCCCCGCCCATGACGGAAACCGCGCCGGAATCGGCAACAAAGCGCGCGATGCTTCGCGTGCCTGCCGCAAACGGTTTCATCTCGAATGCACCGAGCGGACCGTTCCATACGACCGTTCCGGCGCCGGTAAGCTCTCGCCGGAACAACTCTATCGTTTTCGGGCCTATATCAAGCCCCATCCATCCGTCGTCAATATCTATTCCGTCGGTGACCCGGATATTCGCATCCTCGCTCAGCTTATCGCCGATCACGTGGTCAACCGGCAAGACAAAACCTTTGCGCAGTCGCTTCGCTTTATCCATGGCCTCGAGCGCTACATTCAGCTTGTCGGTCTCCACGAGAGAATTACCGATCTTGTGACCCATCGCCCGAAGAAAAGTATACGCCATGCCACCGCCGACAAGGAACTTGTCGGCCTTGTCCATCAGGCTGTGTATCGCGCCGATCTTGTCGGAGACTTTCGCGCCTCCCAGTATCGTCACAAACGGGCGATCCGGGTCGTTCAGAATCCTCGAAAAATACTCTATTTCCTTTCCCATCAAGAAACCGGCTACACACGTGTGAACGAACTTCGTGATTCCATGCGTTGAAGCGTGAGCGCGGTGGGCGGTGCCAAAAGCATCGTTAACGTATATGTCCGCCAGCTTGGCCAGCGCGCCGGCAAAATGCTCGTCATTTGCCTCTTCCTGTTCGTGAAAGCGCAGGTTTTCGAGCAAGACGACGTCGCCCGGCTTCATTTCCGATACGGCCTTTTCCACTTCGTCTCCGATGCAGTCGTCGAGTTTGCGGACGGGCTTGTCGAGAAGCTCGCTCAAACGCTCTGCCACGGGATTCAATCGGAACTTGTCCACAGCTTTACCCTTGGGCCGGCCCAGATGCGAAGCCAGAATCGTCTTCCCACCCTGCTCGATCACGTACTTAATTGTCGGTATAGTCTCAACGATTCGCTTGTCATCCGTAACCCGGCCGTTCTCGAGCGGGACATTGAAGTCCACACGTATGAATACCCTCTTACCTTTGAGTTCAACGTCCTTGACGGTGAGTTTCTTCATGAAGGTTCTCCGAACGCGGTCACATCGCCATCCGAATCATCATGTCTATGCAGCGTTTGGAATAACCCCATTCGTTGTCATACCATGACACGGCCTTGAGCATCTTCGGTCCCATAGTCATGGTGAGTTGTGAATCAAATATGGACGAATGCGGATTCCCGATTATATCTACGGAGACTATGGGGTCCGCACAGTATTCAATGATTCCCTTGTGTGTTGTTTCCGAGGCTTTCTTCATTGCCTGATTTATGGTTTCGACCGTGACCTCTTTCCGTGTCACCGCCACGAAATCCGTGACCGAGCCGTCCGGAACAGGCACGCGCATCGCCATTCCGTCCAGTTTTCCTTTGAGCTCCGGGATCACTTTGCCCACGGCTCTGGCCGCGCCGGTGGTGGTAGGCACAATCGAAACTGCGGCTGAACGGGCCCGTCTCAAGTCTTTATGAGGAGTGTCCACAAGCCGCTGGTCGGCGGTGTATGCATGGACGGTTGTCATGAAACCGTACTCTATGCCGAAGGCATCATTCAAGACTTTCGCCATCGGCGCAAGGCAGTTTGTGGTGCAAGACGCATTGGATACTATGAGGTGCTCAGGCTTCAGAGCGCTGTCATTTGCACCCAGCACTATCATTGCATCTACTTCACCCTTGGGCGGAACCGTCAGCAGAACTTTCTTGGCGCCCGCCTGAATGTGCTTGGCGCAGTCCTCACGTTTGGCAAAGATGCCAGTGGCTTCCACGACAATCTGCACTCCGAGGTCTTTCCATGGCAGCTTGGCCGGGTCTCTCTCCGCCAGGACTTTTACCTCACGTCTGCCGACAAGGAGTGCATTTCCATTGACGGAGACTATTTCGCTGAAACGCCGGTGGACTGAATCGTATTTTAGGAGATGAGCCAGAGTGGCTGCATCTGTAATATCATTGACTGCGACAACATCGATTTCAGGGTTCTCAAACGCTGCTCGATAGACCATGCGGCCTATCCTTCCGAATCCGTTAATTCCTATTCTTATAGCCATCGCTCCCCCTTCTGTTGTATGCATTGCTGTGTCTCTTCCGTAATAATCAAAGTAGTATATCACAAGAGCCGTGATAAATCCACATTGCCTGACCGAAGTAAAAGTAAATTAACCATTTGCAAAGAGTGAATTCCTGTTTTCTGGACTTGACCTTTCCCGATGGGAGTTATGACGCATTCCATGGTGTAGGGGGGCCAGGTGAACGACCGTTAAAGGACGGTGGCAAAGGGCGCCGATACATGCGGAGCGACCTCTGTTGCGGGTGCTTCTTGCATGCCGAATCGGTGAAGAGACATCGTTCACTTGTTTGCAACTGTCGGAAGGGCGACCCCCTACCCCATGCGGTAGCGCCTTTTGAACATATCAACCTGTTGGGGGTCAACGTAAGGCATTGGAATTGTTGTGGTTGAGATTCGACATTATTTTTTTGTTGACAGAGGGGGCGGTACTGAGTATTATTATGTTCAAGGTTGTGCAAGTCTGAACTGTAGGATTTGCAATGGGTAAGGTAAGGGTATTGACAAAGGAGATTGTGTGAAAGGGTATGAGTGAGAAGACATCTGCAGACAAACCTCCCCAGCGAGGCAGGAATGGCGACCGTCACAGCGAACGTCCAAAGAGGGTATTAGGGCCTGTTCCCAACCTTGAGGAATATGTTCGTCCTGACTGGTGGAGGGGTATTTTCAACTCGATCTACCTCAAGACAGATGCGGATGTGGTTGACGACGATAACATCACTCGACACGAAATTGGTTTGTTTTTGGAAATCCTCAACAATCTCTCGCCCGAGGACAGGATACTGGACCTGTGCTGCGGGCAGGGGAGACATTCCCTGGAGTTGTCGAGGAGAGGATTCAAGAACGTAGAGGGATTGGACCGCTCGAGCTATTTGATTCAGAAGGCGAAGAAGAGCGCTCAGCAGCAACTATTAAGTGTAAAATTCAGGGAGGGAGACGCGCGAAAACTTCCTTACCCATCGGATACTTTCGATGTAATCATGATTCTGGGAAACAGTTTCGGTTACTTTGAGACTGTCAAAGATGACCTCAGGGTGCTCCAGGAGGTTTTCAGAATCCTGAAACCTTGGGGCAAGCTTCTCATTGATGTTACCGACGGCGAATATGTAAAGAAGCATTTTCAGGCCCGCTCGTGGGAATGGATAGACAAGAAGTTATTTGTATGCAGGGAGCGGTCGCTTTCAGCCGACAAACAGCGTTTGATATCGCGTGAGGTGGTCACGCACGTGGGCAAAGGCGTGATTGCGGATCAGTTCTACGCCGAGAGGCTATACACGCGGAAGAGCCTGGGCGAGCTTATCAAAGAGGCTCGTTTCAGCGATTGCACGATACACGGGGAGATATCTCCCAATTCACGGCGCAACCAGGATTTGGGGATGATGGAGCAGCGCATTATCACTACGGCGCTGGTCAGAAAAGAGTGGACGCCCCTCAAGAGCAAGAGCAATGGAGTGGCCAGAAACGTCGTGGTGATTATGGGCGACCCCCACAAACCGGACCCTTTGAAGCCATCGTCGGTTTTCGATGATGACGACTTCTACACGATTGACCAGTTGAAGGATGCGTTGAGGGAACTGGAAGAGTACCGTTTCTCGTACTTGTGCAACCATGACAGCCTGATTCACGACATGAGGCGGCTGGCGGGAAGAGCGGACCTGGTTCTGAACCTGTGCGACGAGGGTTTCACGAATGACCCCAGGAAAGAGCTTCATGTGCCGGCCCTTCTGGAGGCGCTGGACATCCCGTATACGGGCGCTCGCCCTCAATGTCTCGCCTACTGCTACGATAAATCGCTTGTGCGCGGAATCGCAAGTGAGATGGAGATTCCCGTCCCTAAGGCCTTCTTTATCAAGCCGGAAGACACAAAGTTCGAGCTTCCGTTCGGATTCCCCGTAATCGTGAAGCCCAATTTCGGTGATTCCAGTTTCGGGATCACACAGCGATGCGTCGCGAACAGCCTCGAGGAGTTGCTCAACGCAATCTCGGAAATCCGCGAGCAATTCGGGTATGACAAACCGATTCTGGCTGAGGAGTTTCTTCCTGGAAAAGACCTGAGCGTCGGGATCATAGGCAACCCGTCGACGTCATATAATGTTCTGCCAATCACGGAAGAGGACTATTCCGCCGTCCCCGATGAACTTCCGAGAATCTGCGGTTACGAGGCAAAATGGCGTCCTGACTCGCCCTATTGGAACATCAAGTCAATTCGCGCTCAACTGTCCGAAGAGGTAGAACGGTCCATCGTGGAATGGTGTCTAAAACTCTTTGAGCGTCTCGAGTGCCGGGACTATGCGCGTTTCGACTGGCGACTCGATGCCGACGGCAATCCCAGGTTGCTCGAGGTTAATCCGAATCCGGGCTGGTGCTGGGATGGTCATCTCGCGAAGATGGCGAAATTTGCAAGTATGTCGTACGCCCAGATGCTGGAAGCCATTCTGCGAGCAGCGGAACTGAGGCTCGGTATCCACGGGGCTGATGTGAAGAGAGAAGAGGAGCAGGTTGTAAAGGCCGCGGTTTAGCAAGCGGGCCAATCAGCCAACAAGGGACATCCCCTTTCGCCTATTTGGCGGGAGGGGATGTTTTTCTTGCGCTGAGCTTGCGGCGTGACTGGCGAAAGCCAGAAAAGAAACGCTGGAATTCGCCGAAGACTTCATCGGATGCGCCACGCACTACGGGACACTGCGGCAGCGAGTTGAGAAATGTCTGCCCGTAAATTTTCTCGACAACCCGTTTGTCGAGGATGAGGACGGCGCCATGGTCGGCGCTGTTACGAATCAGTCGCCCGAATCCCTGCTTGAACTTGATTACCGCCAGAGGCACAGAATACTCGGTGAAGGCATTGCCTCCGCGCCGCTCGATGTCTTCCACTCGGGCCTGTGTGATCGGTTCGTCCGGCACTTTGAACGGGAGCTTCACGAGCACGATACACTCGAGCGCCTCGCCCTCGACGTCCACTCCTTCCCAGAAGCTGAGCGTTCCGAACAGAACGGACGTGATATCGCGCCGGAATTTTTCCAGGAGAGTCGTGCGGTTGTCGTCCCCTTGCCGGAGGGCGTGGATGCGCATGCGCTCTTCGAGTTGCGGCGCCAACTCGGAATAGACCGAATCGAGCATGCGAAATGAGGTAAAGAGCAAGAAGGCGCGCCCCTCGCTGATAGTCAGACACCTTTGAATCGACTGAACAAGCGCCCGGTGATACTTCGGGTCCTTGACGCCAGGAATGTCAGTGGGTATGCCTATGATCGCTTGCTCAGCGAAATTAAAGGGTGAGGGCAACACCAGATACTTTACCCGGTCGTGGTCCGTCTGGTCGAGCCCTATACGCCGGGCAAGAAAGTCAAAACTGTCCACAACCGTCAGTGTTGCGGATGTGAGCACAACGGTGGGAAATTTTGAGTAGACCTGCTCGGCGAGAAAAGGACCGACATTGAGAGGGGCTGAAAGAAGCCTGACTACCGGAAACCGTTTGCGACCGGATGTTTCGATCCATCGAACACGGTCGGAGCTTTCGCCGTGCAGTACGTCTTCGATGTTGGCGACCACGACGTCGAGCCTGTTGCCCATAGCGCACAACTCGACTCGTTCGTCAATGAAGCTGATTCCCTCCTCCAGATTGTCTTCCACACTATCGAGCTTCTTTAAGATGAGCGTGAGCCTCGAAACAAAAGCGCGCAGATCGGACAGCAGTTTGCCGACATGCGGCAGGTAATCTTCGCGCCATCGCCCGTCGCTCCGGAATTCTTGCCCGATGCGAATCTTGTTTTCCGTCTCGCCTGCCGAGTGAAGGAAAACGAATTCATAGATCGCATCGAAGGCGGATGCGACTATCTGTTCCAACTCGGTTTTCCTCGGGATTATCTCGTTCTGAATGTCAAGGATGATTTCCTGAACGTGTTCGTTGACGCCCGGCAGTCGCATCAGTTTCGCCCTCAAGAGCGTAATGAGGCCGCCTTCTTCCTCCTTCTTCTTCGTGAGGCGGTGGTGAATGCGCCCAAGCAGTCTAAGGAGACCGATGCGCGTCACTCTCGCGCCGAAATAGGAAGTCGCCGAATCCTCGATATTGTGCGCTTCGTCGAGGACAATTCTGCGGTAACCCGGGAGAATCGCCATTTCGTGATAGTTCTGCGCTGCGGTCCTCACCGAGAGATCGGCAAAGAGGAGATGGTGATTGACGATCAGGAGGTCCGCCGAGGCGGCGCCGCGGCGCGCCTTGTTGACAAAGCAATCAGTAAATTGCGCGCACCGTGCGCGAAGACACGTGTCGCTTTCGGCATTCACTTTTTCCCATATCTCCGGTCTGGGAACGAAATTGAGGTCGGCGAGGCTGCCGTCGCGGGTCTGTTTTGACCACTCGAGAATCGAGTGAAGAATCTCTCGCTCGTCGGGCGCGGTGAGCAAATCGAACTCCTGTTCGAGCATCGCAAGTTTTCGTTTGCAGGCATAATTGCCACGGCCTTTGACGAGGACGGCCTTGCACTTGGACTCGAGCGAGGAGAGAAGCGCCGGGATGTCCTTTTTGATGAGCTGCTCCTGCAGGTTGATCGTGTTGGTCGAAATGACTACGCGCTCCTTGTTCTTCATCGCCCACTGGATGGAGGGAATGAGATATGCAAAGCTCTTGCCGGTTCCCGTGCCCGCTTCAATTGCGGCGATTTCGTTTTCATTGAACGCGCGGGCGACGGCCTGCATCATCTGAATCTGCTGGTCTCTGCGCTCGTATTTCTTGAGTTTGCGGGCAACGGGCCCTCCGGGCATCAGTATTTGGGAAAGCCTGTCAACATCGACGATTTCAAGCTTTTCGTGACCGAATGCGGCAACAACCTCGTAGACTTCCGTAACGTCATTGTTAATAATATAGAATCCGACGCCCGTGTGGCCGAGGCTGCTCGCGATTCCGACGTCGGCTGAAGACGGAGTCAGGGCGCCGGTAGGATGGTTATGTATGACGACGTCGCCCTGGCGCGCCAACTGAGTTATCGCAGGGACTGATTCTTCATTCCCGCGGGCCAAGGGCATGACTTTCGTGACGACTCGCTCTTCGTCGGTGGCGCCGATGAAGAAGACTTCGTTTCCGTCAGCGCCATCGATTTCCGCCCGCATGGCCTCGAGGGCGGCAGGTGAGAACATCTTTTTGGCTGATTTCATGATTTCTTAACAGTCTTTTTCACTGCTGCCCAAGAAAAAGAATCTGAACCACGGAGGGCGCGGAGGGGCGCAGAGGAAAACGAAGAGATACCAATGGCCTCCGGGTCCTTTCGCCTTATTCCCCTTTGAGGAAATCCGGTTGCATGTAGGCGGGGTCAGGATAAGAATAGAATCCCTGGCCGGTCTTGACACCGAGGTGACCGCGGTCGATGTATGGTTGCAGGAACTCGCGGAGTTCCGCCCAATGACCGGGGAATCCCTTTGCAGCTAATCCGTTGCCTATATCGCTTGCGACATCGAGCCCGACACGGTCGATTGCCCCGAAGGGGCCGTAAGACATTTGGTGGACAAGCATCCATGAACGGTCGATATCCTCGACGCTGCCGTAGCCTCCCGCCGCCAGCCATACAGCCGCCTCGAGCCACGCGATGAACATTGAATTATGAAGAAACCCTTCCTTCTCCTTTTTCATGACGATTGGCACTTCGCCTATGCTGCGAGCAAAGCTCTTCAGTAGCTCGACGGTTTCATCGGAAGTCCGGGTTCCGCGCATGATGTCGGCCACGCTTTTGTAACCGTGGAAATGAAGGGCGGCGAAACGGTCTTTGCGGGCGAGAGCGGTTTCCATCTCGCTTGCAAGGAGTGACGAGGTGTTTGAGGCGAAAACAGTCCTTGCGGGACACAGTTTGTCAAACTGCGAATACACTTTATGTTTCAAGTCGATTTTTTCGGAAACGGCTTCGATAAGGATGTCCGCATTGGCGGCGGCTTCGGCCGGATCGGTCACTGTTCTGATGCGACTCAGCGAAGCTTCGACCTCCTGCTGCGTGGTCAACCCCTGCTTTATCCAATACTGCGCCATGAACTGGTGTCGGAATTCCAGCGCCTGCAGCGCCGTTTCAGAGACGTCGTAGACTAATACATCATACCCGTGAAGGGCACAGCCAAGCGAGATGCGCGAGCCCATTGTTCCCGCGCCGAGCACCAATACGTTCTTAACGTTCTCGATCTTCATGCCTTTTCCCCTCTAGCGAGAGTTCAGAGTTTATGGTTCATGGTTTTGGGTTTTGGCATCGCGTTGCCCAATTCTTTTTGCAACTCTCCCATCTTCCCCCGTCTTTCGTTTTTTGCTTTCGTCTTTCCTCTACTCCATAGGATGCTGCTGATATATCAACAGGTCGTTTGAACCGCGAGTTATGACAGCGCCCTGGTATTGCACGATAGGGAGTTTCTTGAGAACGCTGACGACGCGGTGAGACAGCGGGGCTTTTTCCCATTCGGTCTCGTGGAACATGACTTTCCCCTGCCCGACAAGAATCTCCTTGAGATCGCTTTTTGCGGGCAAAGCGGTGGCGTTGCTGACATCTGCTCCGCGCAGGTCGCACGAGGGAATATACTTCCAACCCATCCAAATCTTGCCCTTGTTGCGTTCGGCCATGGCTTTGAGCTCTTCATCCGTGGGTTTTCGCAAGTCCCACACCTCGCCTTCGAGGAGGAGGGTTCCATTCTCGGAGACGGTAAAACCTTTCTTGTCGTCGCGCATCCATGCGTCCGGGATTTCACCGAAGAGTTTGGGAGCGCCGAGGACTTCTCTGCCGAGCAAGATCGGGAAGAAATTGTTTTCCCACAAGACGAGCGCGAAATTCCCCTCGGCGATGTCGCGCTTGCCGACAAACCGAGCCGCAGCGTTTATCGAAACAAGATTGTAACCGCCACCAGCCATGAAATCGACCCCACGACACATGACGAATGTGACCGAAATGAGCGGAATGTCTGCCGGAACAAAACCGGGCGGGAGAAGAGGCGCGATGGCTTCGCGTTCGGTCAAGTACATAATGGTGATAGCCGTGTTGTCCTCATAGTGGGCCACCTTTCCGTCCCATCCCGTTGTGGCGGTTCCGAAGTGTCCGGGCATAACATATGGCTTATCCGGCTCATATTCGAATCCGATTGCTGCACCTGAGAGAAAAGCAGACCCGACGATATTCATGAGCATTACGATCATAATTGCGACAAAACCCGTGGTCCGTCTCCGCATATTGAATCCTCCGTGTGGTGTTCGCGTCTTGGGAAGGGCATTGTCCCGCGCCGACTCACACTCGAGCATGCGCGGGCTTCAGTGCGCTATTATACCAATCGCGGTCGCCGCGCGGCAAGGCGGAGCGGGAAAGGGAGAGGGGGCCTGCCAAGAAACATCGCAAAGGCAGACACGAAAACATCGCGAAGAAAAGATTCTTGCGGACTACTGCCGCGCGGTTCTTGCAGATCGGCGTCGGGGCCAACATGTTTCGGATTGCGGACTAAGGATTGAAATCGCAGACAAGAACCGCGAACAAATGAGATTCTTCGCTTCGCTCAGAATGACCTATTGTGGATCACTGGCAAACAGCGAAGTCTGCGGATAAGAGAGGTGAGAATGGTCGGGGCGGCCGGATTTGAACCGGCGACCTCCTGCTCCCAAGGCAGGCGCGCTAAACCAAGCTGCGCTACGCCCCGAAAACGGCTAAGTGGTCTGTTTCCCAGATTCAATCACGTTTCTCACTAGAGCAAGCATGCGAGGGCGACCCACCGGGTCGCCCCTACGTAAGAGCGGGGATACGTGACCGTATTTATGAAAACATATACTACGTGAATTATAAGCTGAACATGCCGACGCTGTCAATGTGGAGGAAGGTTCGTCTTTTACGGCTTGATGAGAAGCAGGACGCCGGAGAGGAGGAGCATGGCGCTAATGGCGCGTGTGAAGGTGGTGTCGCTCACTTTGAAGTGCATCCTGGAGCCGAGTATCAGTCCGAGAATCAGGGCCGGGAGCAAAAAGAGGTCGAACCGAAGAACGTCAAGATTGATGAGCGAGTTCTTTGCATAGAGGAGAATTCGAAAACTATCGTGCAGCAAGAAGAGAATCACGAGTTGAGAGCGGAATGATGTCTTGTCCTCGGCGAAATGGTGGACATAGATGACCAGCGGCGGCCCGCTCGTTCCGAACAGGCCACCGAGTACACCGGACAGAATGCCTGCGACCACGCCGATCGGCCCGCGGAATTTAGGGGCCTCATGCTGGCGCACGCGCAGCAATATGTGACACGCAAAGAGAACAATCACGATTCCCAATATTCTCTTTAGCATTCCGGTGTCAAGATTCTCCAGCCTCCCGGCGCCGGCATTCTTCAAGAGGTATGTTCCAATCCATGTGCCGACGGCCATAGCGACTGCCACTATGATGACCATGCGCTCCTTGAAGAAATGGAGTTTATTCACGCTGAGGACGATCACTGAGAAGAAACCCGCAAGGAGGACCAGAGGAACGGCAAACCGGAGGTCAAGAATAAGGAGCAAAAAGGGAACCGACATCAGGGCGAAGCCGAATCCGGAGAAACCGGTGACTATCGCTGAGACGAAATAGATGACGCTGCAGATTGCGATGGCCGTCAATGATGGTTCAGGAGCCATATGAGAGGGAATCCAAGTTCCAAGAACTAAGGTCCAAAGTTTGAGGTTTCAAGTTTCAGATTTCCTGTCAACTTCGTGTCGTTCTTGCCTAAACTATCCTCGCGGACGGGTAAGAGGGTTCCCGATCTGCGCTGGGTTCCTACTTAAATCCCCCCTTCCCCCCTTTACAAAAGGGGGAAGACTGACGACCCACTACCGCATGTCTTGCACGCCCACCGCGCAGGGACAGGCTACCTTCTCCCGTGTGAAAGGGGGGAATTCGCATAGTTTATCCTGAGCAAAGAAAAGGTGTCTCATGGCATGAGATTCTTCGCTTCGCGCGGAATGACGGTCAAGGACTCGGAATGACATTTCTCATGAGTTTCCTCGCGCCAGCCAGAATAACAGCGAAGAGTCCGGAATGGCATTCCTTGTTAGTGCATGAAACCGACCCGCATGTGGAGACGATGATTCGAATTACACGAGCGATTCACCTATGCTCCGCGCCTTCGCCATCATTTCGGCATTGTTGCGCGCGGAGCTCTTATCGTTCTCAGAGCCGCAATGGGTGACAAATTCTGTCGAGGAAGCGCTCATGATCGTCGTCACAAGGTTAAGCCAATCGAGTGTTTGCTGGTACATCTCCGGAACGGCATCGCCCTGCGAGGTTACTATCACGAATTTCTTGCCGCCGGGGAACGTGGAGAACGTGCTTTCTTCTCCCGTCTCAGGGCTCGTTTCGTGTCCCATGTAACAGTAGAAACGGTCGATGAGCATTTTAATCTGGGCGCTGACATGGAACCAGTATATGGGGGTTCCCAGGATGATCGCATCGCAGTCCTTCATTTCCACGAGCAAAGGCGACAGATCGTCTTTAGTGGCGCACTGGCCCGGCTTTTTCTTGCAGACCTCACAACCCTGGCACCCCTTGATGTTCAGTTGGTTCAGATTCACCAGGCGCGTCTCCGCGCCTTTGTCGGCGGCCCCTTTGAGGACGGCCTCGACCAGAGTCATGGTGTTCGCATTTTTTCTCGGACTGGCATTGAAGCCTATGACTTTCACCGTTGTTCTCCTTTTCTTTTTGCCGTTGAGCGCGCCGAGAACACTGAAGTATCGACGGGATTGTTTCGGCCCGCTTCCAGATTATGAAGATGTATTATATCACACTGCCCCGCAGAATGACCCAACGCATTGTCATTCCGCACAGAGCGCAAAGGACGCAATGAATTGCGCCCCCACGGATATGGAATCGATCATCGGACGGACTCTCAGATCATCGTTGTCAAAGTAGCCAAGACCGGCGGCGCTTTCTATGCCTCGAGCACGGCGCCTGCGGAGGCCGGACCCACAAGCTTGGGTTTGAGGGTTTGGGTGCAAAATAAATGTAGACTCGGTAGCAGGCAGAACGAGAATGACAAAGTAGCAAAAACGCAGCGGCACACTTTCCATAAGTCGACGGATGTGGTTACAATAGTGATGGTTGAAAGACGGTGGGCGACTCGATGTCTGGTGTCAAAGGCAGAGAAGGTCTAGAGCCCAAACTTCGCGCGTTACGAGACTCGAAAAGGGGGTTACTGTGGCGGGACTGGTCGATGAGATACGAGAAGCGCTGGTCGCGGACGGCTCTTTAGACGGACATGGGCCATATCCGGAGCGCGAGTTAGTTCGTGCGTTGCTCATGCTTATCAACGACACCGAAGAGTTGGTTCGCCAGAGAGCGTGTTGGGAGCTTGGCAGGGCAGTTTCCCGTATGAGTGAATCCAAGATCGAGGTTTTCATCCAACGACTGTTGTGGAGGCTCAACCCCGAATCGGGTGACAATCCGATGGGGGTGCCGGAGGCGCTTGGAGAGATCGGATATCGCGCACCGGAGCAAATCAGGAACGCAGTTTGCGTTTTCTTGCAGTATCTGGACGATGAGAGGCTGCGGCCGGGCCTGCTTCAGGCTGTCGGGAGGGTCGGCCAGAGATTATCTGACGTTTTCACCGAACATTTCAGCGCAATCTCTCCTTACCTTGGCGACAAAGACCCTATTATCTCCGGCAACGCAGTGCTCGCCCTTGCAAGGATATCGCGCGGAGATGCAACAGAAACGACAGACGTTGTTGGAAATGACGAGCGCGAGGTCAGAATCTACTGTAGAGGTGAATATCGGAGAATGGCGCTGTGTGAGCTTGTCAGTCACGATTGCGTGAATGAGGATGCTCTCTGTTTTGTGACAGGCAACTAAGAAAGAGACGAAAAGTGAAGCATTTGGTGTTGGATCAGGGTTGGCCGCACGAGGCGCTGCATCCAGAGTCCAGCCGTCGTTATTTTTCTTGACATATCACCGGTTGGATAATATAATTCAATTATAGCGTTTCGTTCAGCCCGAGGGTCTCCTTATGGAACATGGTAGAAAGATAAGGGTGGTAACGCAAAAGGGCACTTTCTACCTTGATGTCGATGGAAGGCCGGATGGCAGTGAACCCATTCTTCCCAGGTATCTCAAGCAGAAGACACAGTCTCTTTCCGAAGGCTGGGATTGCTTTTCCCTCGATGACGCCGACGTTCAGCAACTGAGTGAGGAAGCTTTCCTCTACAGGCTCAGGCGAGAGTATTTCTTTAAGGTCGGCGACTACGTCCGATGCATACGCGACGTAAACACCGGCATACAGATAATCGATTTAATAACCGCATGTGCGAATAATCCCGAACTGAGCACCTTTTTCTTACAGTTCCGGCCCGACCAGGAGATATTCAGGCGCACCGCCGAAGCCAAGCTCGCAATCGTACAAAAGGATTATTCACTTGCCCGCCAGCGGATAGAGCTTGCGGGCTCTTTCATCCGCGAGTTCGCGCATATACACTCGGATTCCTTCCCGGAGACGTGGCTCGAACAGCGTCTGTCGCAACTCAAGAAGGTATATGACGATATCGGCGAAGCGTGGGAGAACGATGTCTCTCCTTTGAGAAACTCGCCGTCCAGTCTCGAGGAACAACTCAGGGCCGCTATCCACTCCGAGGAATACGAAAGAGCGGCAGAGTTGCGGGATATGATCCGAAAGCGCGCCAACCCCCGCTAAGAGACGGTTTCAAGTCCAAAGTCTAATCTCCAGGAATTCAGGTTTCAAACATAAGGACACATTGGCGCTTATTCCACAAAGAAATATTGCGGGGCGGTTCCCATTTTCCTCCGGGACGGGAAGAGACGGCAGGAGTGGGGCCTAAAGCAAATGCGCGAGGCAATTATTGCCACGCACATTCCTTCAACCATATCTTTTGTCAGCGGCCTCCAACAGGCTCAGCCATAAGGCCTTAGCCCTAAGCAAGGCGCTAAAGCTCTATCTTCTTTTTCCCAAAAACCTTCTCGAAATACGATCTCGTGTCTATGAGATGCAAGTCGATGTTCACGAAGTCGCGGATATCGTCGCGTGTTATCGGAGGGGCACTTCTGTCGTTTACAGAAGGTGAAACCCTCTTTTTTGCGCCTGCTTTGCCCTTCTTGCCGGACTGTTTTTGTTTCGGTTCAGGCTTAAACTCGTCGTTCTCGATCACCTCATCAACTTTGACCGCAACCATGTCCACTATGGTTTCGAGCAGATGTTGTTTTTTCTCCTCGATGGTTCCATCGGTCATTATATTCTTATCGAGCGGCATAACCGTGCCATTATAGAGCAGAACCATCTCACCGCAGCGGGGACATGGCCCCACAATTATCGAACCGAGTGGTGGCGCCATTATTTGACCAGTCGTTTTACAGAATGGGCATTCGACTTCAATAATCGGAAACATCCTCGCACCTCCCTTCGAGCGATACACGCCTTTTTGCAGTCACTGCCGGCAGCATCACTCCGGATGTTTATGCCGTTATCTGCAGAATAATAAAGCAATTGTTGTGCCATTGTGCGCAACGGGTGATCATGGCCTTTTTCGGTTGGCCGACAGACCTCCCATCTGATTGTCCGCAACAGCATATTGCCCTTCATTCATAGCAGTTTGAATCATGTTTTCTTTTCCCACAAGTTTAGACGAACAGGGGCAATACGACATTCATACAAGTTTGGCAGCCGTGCAACATTTGCAGGAGACTATGCAGGATTTGGCAATTTCAGGATGAATATACAGAGTCGCTTGTGAAAAATACAATCGTTTAGCTGGGGGTTGGTGGGTTGTTTAACCCAGATGAAAACGCAGGCGAGCATGACCAAAAATGTAGCAGGCGGACAAATTTAGGCGCGTAGTGATGGGGCCATATGGAGGAGATGGTACTTGCCCGAGCGTATTCTAATTGGGGTCATGTTGTGTTGGCTGAGACTCGATGGCAGTTCGAATATGCCTCTAATGGGCAAAGTCCCTGTCTGCCGCTTCGTAGTGCGCCTGAGCTTCTTGGCTCGAGTGATGTTTCGTGTCCCGACCGGGTCGTAGTCGAGGCAAACGGAGTTTTCCGGATCACGCAGAAACTCGATTGCCAGTGAGATTGAGAGGTCTCTCAGCCATTTGACGTATTCTTGTGAAACCTCCCATCGCGAGTTCTTCTCGATGAAGTCGCACGCTTTATGCCAGCGCTCGAGGTCCGTAAGATTGAGAACCTGTACGTAAATGTTCTTTTTGGTCTTGAAGGAGATTATTTTTCTTCTTACGGCGTTTTCGAGGAAGGCGTCGTTCTCGTGGTTTTGCGCCTCAACGACTTTTCGGGCAAGTTCCCAGTATGCGAGGTCAACACCGCTGTCCGACCTGAATTCCCAATACACGTGGCCCAGACGTTTCGATGAGGAGGTCAGGTAGAGCTGGTTCGGTATATAGAAATTGTGCGCAACGATGTCCGCTGCAAGGTGCGCGAGGTAGCCGTATGCGAAAGCTTTGGCCGGGGGTGTCTCCGATGACGCGAGCATTTTTAGTCCGACAGACCAGTTGTGGCAGTGGTCGTCCCGCCGGCGGTGGCCTTTCCCTATGAAAAAATCGGCGCTTATGCAGCCATAGAGGAAATCGCGCGGGAAGGCTCTCAGCAACTGGGCGATAGAGGGGAGAATGAGATGGAGATTATCCAGGATGTATGTCCCCTTCACCACGTGGATGCCGGCGCCCCAGGCAAATGCGTCATTCGATAAGAGCGCAATCCACGAGGCCACTAGGATGGCATAGTTGGCTACGCTGAGCAGTATCCTGATATTGCTTTTCCGTCGTTGCTTCTCGAAAACCATGTTTATGGGCCCCGGTTTAGCCAACCGCAGGCATGACAAATCTGTGTCCCGGCTTGCGAACGGTAAACACAGGGCACGGGGCTTTTCTCACCACTTTTTCCGCGGTGCTTCCGAGCAAGGCGCTTTCAATCGCGTTGCGTCCGTGAGTTCCCATCACGATCATATCAATCTTGTTGTCCCGGGCAAACTTGACTATTTCGACGAAGGGTGCGCCTCTCACACAAGAGACCTCATAGTCGAGATGTTTCAGCGCGTCCTGGGACGTGGCAGACTCAAGTTCACGAAGCGTCAATTCCGCCGTCCGGGAGCACAATTCCTCTATGGGAACTCTCGCAGAAACCAGTTCAGACATATCCGGCGGGACATCGACCACGTGGAGGACGTGCAACTTTGCGCCGTAGTCGCATGCGAAGGCCACGGCAAAACTGGCCGCATAGCTTGAGAAATCCGAAAAATCCGTCGGGAAGAGAATTCGCTTCAATGTTATCATATGCTCTGTTTATCGGGACAAATTCACCGCTCGTAAGCCAAAATAATTATACCACAATTCGGAGATTGTTGAAAGCTTATGTGACTTGCCATGTGGGGAATTCGCGGGTTGTCGCAGTCTCGTCATGTGCGACAAGCGATGTCACAAGCGATTGACACAACGAAAGCCATCTGATAAACTTAAGCGGAAATTGCTTGTCGAGCCCCGGTCCGAATGGTGCAACCCCGCTCATTCGGGCCCGCTGAGTATTTCAAACCAGGAACCAAATGACTTAAGGAGAGGCATGTGGACTTTGAACTTAGTGAAGACCTGCGTATTCTTCAGCAGACGTCGCGCGACTTTGCGCTGAATGAGCTGGCGCCCGGGGCCATCGAGCGTGACGAGAAACGCGAGTATCCAACCGAAGTAATGAGAAAACTCGGGCCACTGGGATTCATGGGCATACTTGTGCCGGAACAGTATGGAGGCGCCGGCCTGAGCACGCTGGCCTATTGCGTGGTCATGGAAGAGATAGCGCGGTGGGACGCCTCGGTAGCCTTGAACATGGTGGCCCAGAACTCTCTGTGTCTGGGACACCTCATGGTCGCGTCGAACGAGGAGCAGAAGCGGAAGTTTGTGATGCCGCTCGCGCGTGGCGAGAAATTCGGAGCGTGGGGATTGACCGAGCCCGGCTCCGGCAGCGACGCCGCCGCGATGCGTACGACGGCGCGGCTGGACGGTGACGAGTGGGTGCTGAACGGCTCCAAGATGTTCATTACACAAGGCAACGTAGCCGAGACGTGCGTCATACTTGCAGCGACGGGAAGAGGCGAAAAGAAGAACCCGATTTCCGCGTTCATTGTAGAGGCGCGCAAGGACGGCGAGGCGACTCGCGGATACACCACCCGTAAGATAGTTAACAAGCTCGGAATGCGGGCAAGCGACACGGCAGAAATATCGATGGAAGACGTGCGGATTCCGCGAGATCATCTTTTAGGCGCGGAGGGACAAGGTTTCACCGATGTGCTGAAGGTGCTTGACACCGGGCGCATCGGTATCGGCGCGCTTGCCGTCGGCATTGCGCGCGGCGCCCTCGAGGACAGCGTCAAGTACGCAAAGGAGCGAGAGCAGTTCGGGAAACCTATTGGTCAGTTTCAGGCGATTCAGTGGATTCTCGCCGACATGGCAACTCAAATTGACGGCGCCCGCCTCCTGGTGCACCGCGCGGCTTTCATGAAGGACAAAGGAGAGACGGTCAGCCGCGAGGCGGCCGAGGCGAAGCTTTTCGCTTCAGAGACAGCGATGCGCGCCGGAGTAAACGCGATCCAGGTTCTCGGGGGGTACGGATACACTTCGGAATTCCACGTTGAGCGGTACATGCGCGATGCGAAGCTTCTCGAGATCGGCGAAGGCACGTCGCAGATTCAGCGCATAGTCATTTCCAAGCATTTGCTGCGCCAGTTCTGAACGGTCAATCGCACCGCACGGATATGCGCGCAAGGGTCATTCGCGCAAAAACGGGAACCGACTCATTGGCCGTAAAGGTTGATTCCGGCCTTCGCCGGAGAGACAAAGTTGGTTTGTCGTTCCGCGCGGTTTCTCAGAAGCATTTATTCGAAGAGTCGCTTATTGCGGGCTTTCTTTCGGGCTTCTTCGGGAGTGACAATACACGCCTGTACGAGCTCGAGGAGATGTTCATCAAGTATTTGCATCCCGAACTTCCGTCCTGTCTGCATAATCGAGATCATTTGCTCGATCTTGCCTTCGCGTATTGCATTTGAAATCGCGGGTATTCCGATGAGAATCTCGGCGGCGGCCACCATGCCCGAGCCATCGGCGCGGCGGAGGAGATGCTGAGCGACCACGCCCGTGAGGGTTTCAGACAACAGGGTGCGCACCTGGTTCCTCTGCTCGAACGGAAACACGTTTACAATCCGGTTTATTGTCTTCGCCGCGTTGTCGGTGTGCAAAGTTCCGAAGACAAGCGCGCCCGTCTCGGCGGTGGTGAGGGCGGTCGAGATTGTCTCGAGGTCGCGCATCTCTCCGACCATGATCACGTCGGGGTCTTGTCGAACCGCGACGCGGAGCGCCGACGAAAAGCTTTCCGTATGAGGCCCGACTTGTCGCTGGGTAATAATACTGTTGACATTGTTATGGAGATACTCTATCGGTTCCTCGATTGTAATGATATGGCACTGGCGGGACCTGTTGACGTAGTCAACCATCGACGCAAGGGTGGTCGTCTTGCCGCAGCCCGACGGCCCGCAGACCAGAACGAACCCGCGTTGGGTTGAGGCCAGTTTTTTCAGGCCGGGTGGGAATCCCAGTTCGTCGAGCGACCTGATTTTCGAGGGAATCGCGCGAAAGGCTATCGCGATTCCGTGCGACTGTGTGTAGACATTGCTCCTGAAGCGCGACACGCCCGGCAACTCATAGGCCAAGTCGAGTTCGCCTTCCTCTTCCAGAACCTTGATTTGCCTGTCAGTGAGTATTTCGTAGACAAGCGGTTTCACGACTTCGTTGGTGAGAACGCCCGAGTTCTTGCCGAAAGTAATCGGCCTCAGTTCGCCGTGGACACGCACCACGGACTTCGAACCCGACATGATCATCAGGTCCGAGCCATCGTGTTTCACCAGAAAATCGAGAAACCTGTCTATCTCAGCCAATGTGAATCCCTGTCTCAGGCAGTTTTGCCCGCCTGCTCCTTTTTGTGTTTTTCCCCGGCCTTTTTTTGTTCCTGGACGTACTCTCTGAAAAGCCCCTTATCCTCAATCTTGACCTGAGCCACTTTCGGGTCTATCTTTCCGGCCCTGAGCAGGTCTATAATGTGCTCGTCCATGAGCTGCATGCCGAACTTCTTGCTTGTCTGCATCGTTGAAGGAATCCGGTATGTGTCGCCATGACGGATCAGGCTGGCCACAGCCGAGGTATTTATCATCACCTCGAGGGCCAGAATCATGCCGTCGCCCGCGCGGTTACGCATCAACTGCTGGGAGAGCACGCCGACAAGCGATTCGCCGAGCATTGTGCGCATCATATATTGTTGTTCGGGCGGAAACACGTTGATGATGCGCTCGATAGTCTTCGCCGCTCCCCTTGTGTGAAGCGTGCTGAACACAAGGTGGCCGGTTTCAGCCGCCGACACCGCGAGCGAAATGGTTTCGAGGTCGCGCATTTCGCCTACGACGATCACATCGGGGTTTTCTCGGACGACCGAGCGGAGCGCGGAGGCGAAAGTCTTGGTATGTGTGCCCACTTCGCGCTGGTCTACATATGCCTTGTTGTTGATATATTGAAACTCGATGGGGTCCTCGATCGTGATTATATGGCAGGCGCGCTCATGGTTTATGAGGTCCACGAGGGCGGCCAGCGTTGTGGATTTGCCGCATCCGGACGGACCGGTCACGAGAAAGAGCCCTTGCTCGCGTTGGGTTATCTCTTTGACAACCTCCGGAAGACCGATACTGTCAGCGGTCTTGATTTCGGTCGGAATGATTCGGAACGCGCCGCTCATGCCGCGTTCCTCCTGGTGGATGTTCACTCTAAACCGGCCGACTCTTTCGACCGCGTAAGAGAAGTCGATTTCCTTGTGGCGATCGAATTCCTGCCGCTGAACCTCATTCATGATCTCAAGGAGGTCGTGCTCGTTCTGTTCAGGGGATCGAACGTCGTGGTCGCTCAGTTTAATGATATTCCCAAAGAGCCGGACCATCGGAGGCGATTTCGAGCACAGATGGACATCTGAAGCTCTTTTTTCCTTTGCGACTTTAAGAATAGAGTCTATGGCGGCCATTTGTCTCCTCTTTTCGCCTCTCAGTTGAACCTGTGTTTCTCGAATGCCTTCTCGCGCGCGGCCTCGCGAGAGACCACGCCTTTGTCCACCAACTTGAGCAGATGGTCGTCAAGCATCTGCATACCTTCGCGGGCGCTGGTTTGCATAATCGAGATTATCTGCTCGATCTTGTTCTCGCGGATCGCGTTGCGAATGGCCGGGCTGCAAATCATGATCTCCATTGCGGCGACACGGCCCTTCTTGTCGGACCTCTTCATGAGTGTCTGCGCTATGACGGATGAGAGCGATTCGGAGAGCAGCGTCCGTATCTGGTTCTGGGCCTCATTCGGAAACACGTCAATAATCCGGTTGATCGTTTTTGCAGCGCTATTTGTGTGCAGAGTCGCAAACACGAGCGAGCCGGTTTCGGCAGCGGTCAGCGCAAGCGATATGGTCTCGAGGTCACGCATCTCGCCCACGAGGATTATGTCGGGGTCCTGTCGCAATGCGACTCGCAACGCGGCAGAAAAGGAGTTGGTGTGTACACCGACTTCGCGCTGAGTGATAAGGCACTTCTTGTTTTTGTGCACGAATTCTATGGGGTCTTCAATCGTGACGATATGTCCCTCGCGTTCGTCGTTGATCTGGTCCATCATGGCGGCAAGGCTGGTTGTCTTTCCGCTTCCCGTGGGTCCCGTGACCAGAATCAAGCCGCTGTTGAACCGGGCTATTTCTTTCAGTTGGTCGGGCAGACCGAGTTGATCGACCGTCGCAATGTTTGTCGGAATGGTCCGCATGACGGTTGAGGGACCGCTTATCTGGTTGTGCACATTCACGCGGAAACGAGCCACTCCTTCGATTTCATAAGCGAGGTCGATATCGCCCGTGGCCTCGAAATGGCGTATCTGGTCGTCGTCCAACATCTCGTAGATCAATCCCCGGTTTACCTCCGGAGTCAGGACGATATCGCCTTCGCTGTAATCTATTCGCCTCAAGTCGCCGTGCACGCGAATGAGCGGACGGGCGCCGCACATAAGGTGGAGATCGGACCCTTGTTGCGCAACCATGAATCTGAGCAGTTTGTCAATTTCGGACAATCCGGCTCACCCTCTTCATAAGGAGGCGAAAGACGAGAGGAAACGCATTCCACCTGACCTCGCTTTCACGATACGGCTGCGGCGCGTCCCGGTTTCTGGGACAGCGCAGAGCGGATAACTTCCTTGTTTGTCGCCATCTGGTACGCGTGTTTCGGGTCCACTTTTCCGGCCTGAAGAAGCTCCAGTATGTGGTCGTCAAGCATGCGCATTCCGTATTTTCGGCCGGCTTGCATGTAACCGGGTATCTGGTACGTTTTGTCATCTCGAATCATCGATCTGATCGAAGGCGTAGCAATCAGGACCTCCATCGCAGCGATGCGGCCGGTTCCCTTCGCGTTCCTGATGAGTTGTTGCGACATAACGCCGCCGAGCGATTCCGAGAGCATGGTGCGTATCTGTTTTTGTTGGTTGGGCGGAAACACGTTGATGACGCGCTCGACCGTCTTGTATGCGCTGAGAGTGTGGAGCGTGCTGAAAACAAGGTGCCCCGTCTCAGCAGCGGTGATGGCCATCGAGATCGTTTCCAAATCGCGCATCTCGCCGACCAGAATAACGTCCGGGTCTTCGCGAAGCGAAGCGCGGAGAGCAGCGGCGAATGACCGTGTGTGAATGCCGACCTGCCTCTGGTTCACCTGGCTCAGGATGTTCGTATGAACAAACTCTATGGGGTCCTCGATCGTGATTATGTGTTCTCCGCGCTCTCGGTTGACCAGGTTGATGAGAGCCGCCAAGGTCGTTGACTTCCCACAGCCGGCGGGACCCGTTACGAGCACAAGACCGTTGCGTAGACGGGTAAGTCCCTTGATCGCCTCGGAGACTCCAATCTCCTCCGCGCTGGTGATAACAGAAGGAACGATTCTAAAAGCGGCGCCGACTCCGCGCTCTTCGAGATAAACGTTGGTTCTGAAGCGGCTCAATCCCTGAATTTCGTAACAGAAGTCCACTTGTTTGTGCACATCGTATTCGGAGCGCTGGTCCGGATTCAGTATCCCCATTATCATATCCCGGCAATCCTCTTTCCGTATGACATCCTGGCCGGGCAGTCTTTTGATGTCGCCGAGATGACGAACCATGGGAGGCATGTCGCTCAGAACGTGCACGTCGGATGCCTTCATATTCATGGCGTCGCGCAGAATTTTGTCGAGGTCAACCAAGAGCGCCTTTCACCTGAGAAAATCAGCTTGCTGCAACCATTGCAAAATAGGCGACTTACACGCACATGGCAACGCTGGAGTGAGCAGGGCGCATAAATCTACTTTGATTATAATGGGAAAGGCTTTTTGTGTCAATTCATTCCTACGAAGGAAAACAGTGGGCTCACATGTTTCGGGCGCAAGGGAGACCGCCGGCGCATTCCGCACTCCGAACAGCATCGAGAATTGCGAAACACATCGCCTGAGCAGCGGCGGCTCCGACGGCTGACACGGGGGCAGAGAGATTTGTCTCCGAATTGCTGAGAGCAAAGACGACATCGCCATCGAACATTGTGTGGGCCGGAGAGATAGCGCGGGTGATTCCGCCACTAGCCATCTGGGCGAGCTTGTTGGTCTCTTCCTTATTCAATCGGGCATTCGTAGCGACGAGTCCGATGACCGTATTGTGAAAGGCGCAAATCGTGCCTGAGAGGTCCTCACGCATAACCTTTTCCGTGTCGGCAAAGCCCTGCCCCTCGAGGTCACGCGCGCCCGCGACTATTCTCCCTGTTGCGGGGTCGCGCACGTCGCCGAACGCATTGACGGCCACGATTGCGCCCACCTTAATTCCTCCGTGCAGATCGATGCCGGCGGTACCCAGGCCAGCCTTCATTGCACGAATCATTCCATAGACCTTGCCGACGGTCGCGCCCGTGCCTGCGCCGGCATTACCTCGAGGGAACTCGCTCCCGGCCGCCTCAACACACGCCTTATACCCCATCTCCGCATCAGGCCGTGCGTCAGGACTTCCCAAAGCCAGGTCCATCAGTATTGCCGCCGGCACAATCGGCACGCGAGCGATTCCCACGTCGTATCCGCGACCGCGCTCTTCAAGATAGCGCATTACGCCCGATGCGGAATCGAGGCCGAAGGCGCTTCCGCCGGAGAGGACGACTGCGTGCACGTGTTGGATCAAGTGAGTGGGACGGAGAAGCTCGATTTCGCGGGTGCCGGTAGCTGAGCCTCGGGCGTCGACACCGCCGGTCATTGCAGCGTCGCAGAGGATGACCGTGCAACCGGTCAGACCCACAGAGTCCGTCGAATGCCCGACGCGCAGTCCGCCAACGTCAGTCAAATAGCCCGGTGCTCTCATAGGCAGATGCATTCCTTATGTGATGCTTTGGATTCTGTGAATCCCCCCTGCCCCCCTTTGCAAAAGGGGGGAAAAGAGGAGTACTCCGCAAAAGGCGGCAAGACTTTGCAAAAGGGAGAAAAAGAGGAGGATAGTCACCTCCGCCGGAAAGGAGGACTAATTGATGAGCTCGAAAATCTTGACCATCCCTTCTTTATTCGGCATCACCTGGAAATGGATACCACCGGTGTCCTTCGATATCTTCTTGAGAATCGGCGGACACTGCTCACGCCCGATAAAAATGGAGTGTATCGCAACTCCTATTTTCTTCGCCAGATTCAGTTCCAGTTTGACTTCCTTGTCGCCGCTCGTAGGCATGCCGTCGGTCAGGAAAATCACATGTTGCCGTCCGCCGCGCACATCCGCAAATTCCTTCAATGCGTCGTCGAGCGCATTCTGGTAGTCTGTAAAACCCGAGCATTGCGTTTCCATGCTCTTGCGCATAAGCGCCTCGTAGTTACGCGTGAAGAAGCGTCCGTTGTCGAGATATTTGTAGGATTGATGGTTGAATTCGACGTAGCCAACCGCCATCCGACTGCGCTTGGCCATTTCGACGAGTCCGATGACTACCATCGAGACCCACAGCGATGATTTCCCCGTCATTGACTGGCTGATGTCGCGTATGACAGCGAGCCTCCCGCCGCGCTCCTTGCGGGTACGCCTGAACACGCGGGGTGTGACAGGGTTTGCGTTTTCGATCCAGACGGAGCTTTCTCCCGGGTCGGTGTCGAAAAAGTCATCGAGTGTGCGCATCGAGCGCCACTCTTTCGGAACGCCGCCATGTGATTCTCTTTTCGAGGCGATGCTGCGCTGCACCTCCCCCTCGATGACTTTCAAGATGACATCGAGGTCGTCGATCTTTTCCTTGTTGAGGGGGGACGGTTCGTCCTTGCGCTGGCCGTCCTTCTTGACTTTTTCGTAGTGGACTTCCTTACGGTAGGCGGTATTCTTTTCAGACTCTTCATCGGAGGGAGAGGCTTCAGCTTCGGCGGCTTCCTCGGTTTCTTCGCTGCGGGCCGCTTCCTCGTTGCTTTCCTGGGACTGACCTTCCTCCTCGTTCACTTCATCTTTTTTTTTTTGCTCGGCCTCTTGTATGAGGTCTTCCACCTTTTCATGAATTTCGGGCGGTACCCGAAAAGTGGTCATGTACTTCAGGACTATCATGTCGCGCGGTTCGACAATCCACCGGTGTTCGAGAACGGCTTTTGCTTTCAGCATCTTGACGGCCTTCACGAGGAACGTGCGGTCAGTGATGAGTGAATTGTTGTCGTTCAGATCGAATCGCGTCATCAAATCCGAGACGAAGCCAAGGAGCAACTCCCTGACCGTTTCGGGTAATTCCACTCTGAGCAGGATATCGCGGTCAGCCTTCAGACTATCCGATGAGGCGGGCGCTATCTCTGCGTCATCGAAGTCATGTGTAGCGTAGAAGTCGACAACCCGTCTGGCCATTTCCCATTGGTTTTTCTGTATCAGGCCGACGACGCGAAGTTGAAGAGTGAACCGGTCGAGATTAGCCATGTCGAGCGGTTCGTTGTAATAATCGTCCCGAGCGGGATTGCCTGTGGCAATAGTGGTCAGGAGCGGGATGCGATCTTTTCCGAACTTTCGTTCATTCAACACTCGTAACAGCACGTTGAGCGCCTCGCCGGGCGCGCGGGAGATGTCATCGAGCACGCATATATCGGCGGTCAGTATGCGGCCTTTCATGATGTCTTGGCGGATGAGTTCGCTTTTCTCCTCTCGTTCACGATGGATGATGTAATCGCCGACGAGCTCGGAGAGCCGGGTGTCGCGGTGGAGTTGGTAAAAGAAGAAGTCGAGATTGGCAGCTTTCGCCGCTATCTCGGCGAGCATCGTTTTCGCGGTTCCCGGCGGGCCCTCGATGTAGACGTGTTCGCGCGCAATAAGTCCGAGCAGGATTGCCTCTTTGATGTCGTCGTGCCCGATGACAAAGTGATCCATACATTTCTTTATGTGGGTCAGCGTCTCATGCAGTTTTTCCATTATTTATCCAGACTTTCTGCTTTGGGAGGGCTTTGTGTAACCAACTACAACTCAATCTTAGCACGCTTTCTCGACAAATTGCAAGCCGGCGAAAAGTGAGAATCAAAGAACAGGCGCGTGGCAAAGAGTCTACCGCGACTCCCAAAACAGCGGGGGCGCGGCGATGACGCCGTGCCCCCGACAATTCCGGTGTTTCGATAGTACGGATGGTCACCTCTTTGTGAAGGACCATATTTGCAGACTGTTAACGATTGTCGTCGGCTGGTGGTTCAAATCCGCTCCGTCCACTTTCCAGTATACCGGTTTTCCGGCGGTGATCTGGTTCCACAGCGACTGAGGCATAGTCCAGCTATTCCCGGATATCGTCTGATGCAGGTTTTTATACGTGGACCAATAGGTCTTGAAATCCGGTGAATAGCTCAAATCGACGCTGAAAACGTTGTTTATGCCGCCTGTCGCCGACCAGACAAAGGTTGGCGGAGCGCTGAGTGAGGAGCTGTTCCACGGTGACACCAGGTTAATCTGCGTCAATTCCGACTCTGCGACATTGAGGTTTACTGTCAGGGTCTGCGGGCTATTGCCTACGCCGGCGGAGGTAACTGTTACTGTAGTCGAGTAATTGCCCGGGTTCAGGCCGGAGGAACTGTACTGCACGGTGATGATATCGTGTTCGCCGGCTGAAGAGCCGCTAATCGGAGAGCAGGACAACCAGAACACGTTTTCGCTTACCGTATACGACAGCGTCCCCTGACCCGAATTCCAAATCTCGAAAGTCTGAGACGGAGCATTTGCTCCGCGCATCGTGGAATTGTTCAGTATTGTTGTGCTCAGGGCCAGGGCTGGGGCGGACTGTGCGGTCACCGTCGAGCAGAATGTGTCCGAGCCGCAGCCATTTGCGGCAGTGAGACAAACCTGGTACGTGCCCGGGGTCGTGAACGTGTGAGATGGGTTCCTCAACGTACTTACTGCCGAGCCATCACCGAAATTCCACTGCCATGAGGACGGATTTCCTGCGGAAGTATCTGTGAACGCGACCGGCAATGGCGCTTGTCCGATGGCAGGAAGCGCTGTAAAACCGGCGACCGGTGTCCCGCCCACCGTCACGTAGCCGTTCTTCGTCATAGTGTCGGAGCCGGCGACACTCGTCACGTTCAGACTGACATTGTATGTGCCCACGTTAGAGTAAATGTGCGCGGGGTTCTGCTCCGTGCTGGTCTGGCCATCACCGAGATTCCACTGCCAAATGGTCGGGTCGCACTGCGAGAGGTCGGTGAACTGCACATTCAGCGGGGCGCAGCCGCTTGTGACATCGGCGCTGAAGTCAGACACGACCTCGCTTACTGTGATGGGTTTGCACAATGTGTCGGAGCCCGCGTCATTTGTGACTTGCAAGCATACCATATATGCGCCGGCGCCGGCATACTGGTGCGATGGGTTCCCCACGTCACTCGTGTAGCCATCGCCGAAATCCCACGCCCACGATGTCGGAATGCCGCTCGAGAGATCAGTGAACTGCACAGTCGTCCCGACACAGACATCACCCGGCGGTATTGTTTCGAAATCCGCCTGAGGCGGCGCGCTGACCGTCACATAGTCCATCAGTGTGACTGAATCCGTGCCACCGGCGTTTGTGACCGTCAGGGTGACAGTGTACGTGCCGGCATCCGTGTAAACGTGCGCCGGATTCTGCTGGGTGCTCGTTTCGGCATCGCCGAATTCCCACAACCAACTAGTCGGGTTACACAAGGACTCGTCAGTGAATTGCACGGTGAGGGGGCCGTTGCCGCTCACGGGATCACCACTAAGACCGGCCACGATCGGGCTGACCGTGATAAAGGCTGTCCTTGTCAGGGAATCGGACCCGGCGGCATTGGATACCGTGAGTCTGACCGTATAGGACCCGGCCAACGCATACGTGTGCACCGGATTCACCTGGGCGCTCGTCGCGCCGTCGCCGAATTCCCATAGCCAAGCGGTCGGACCACAAGTGGCGAGGCTAGTGAATTGTACGGACTGCCCAACACAAACGGTGTCGGCCGGGCTGCCGGCAAAATCGGCGGTCGGAGGAACTGCCAGAACCGATGTCGCGAAAGTCACGGAGGTTGTAGCAGCAGGGCCGGGGCCGTTAAACGGCGGCGACAACGGATTGCCGTCAATGTTGTTTCTGAACGGATATATGCGGAAAGTGACAGTCCGCCCTGCCAGGAACGACGGCCCATCAAACTGAAGCTCAGTTTCGTCCGCCGGTAACGGGTTGACGGGAAGAGGGGCAAACTCGCCATAAATATCAGCTTCAATCCAGTAGCCGCTCTCGTTTTCATCGACATACAGCGTAGCCGCATTATCACTATTGGTGTCATCCCATGTGAGGAGAACCTGTCGAATGGGATTCTCGATTTCAGGCGCGCACAGATTGCCGTTGAAGCTATCCACAGCGTTCAGCAACGTTGTGCTCGTCGAATTGAACACGTTTGTGTTGATTGTCTCATTCGAGCGCGTGCGGATGCCGTTCGAATCCACAAACCCAATCCCGCGGCGGGTGAACGGGTACGCCTGGTGGGTGTTGAGGGCCTCGTATGGTCTGTAGCGGTTTCCGCTGACAGTGTGCGGCGCCGGGGCCGTCGGGCTGTCCGGTCCCCAGCTTATCAGGGCAACAGAGAAACTGTCTCTGACGGGATCAAATACCGAACTTGTGCGGATGACCAGGAAGAAGTCGTCGCCTTCGTTAGCGTCGGTATCGGCCGCCGGAATGAGTTGTTTGTTCTGATCGGAGGAGAATACCATCAGAACTTGATTGGACTCTTCTCCTGCGAGCCCGATCCGAGACGGATTGAGCCCCAATGCAGGGGTTACATCCATGGGAACGAGCGTGTCGACGCCCGGACCATCGAATCTGCCGTTGCCATTTGCGTCGTGGTAGAGCTGGATTCCGCTGTTCACGGTATTGGCGCCATTGACATTTTCAAACGGAAGCAAGTCAGAGGCGAGGTTGAAACTGTCGTGCGTGCCGTACTGCAGGAAGGCGACAACGAGTTGCTCAAAATACACATCCACGCCTCCCTGGGCTGCGGGCGATCGGTTTGTGTACATGTTAAACCCGATCACGGGCGTGTAGCCGCTGCTCGAGGCCAGCGATTGACCTGACGCCACCAGATCATGCAGCTCGACAGGCACATTGGCTCGAACACTCTTGATGTTGGAATCAGGAGAGGGGTTCTCCGGATCAAACAAATCAACGCTTCTTATGGTTGTAAGCCCGTTCGAAAATGCAAGACCAAAAATCGGTATTTCGATTTTGAGTTCGTCGTCGTAGCTGATTGAATCAGATGTTTCAACCACCACAAAGTAGTCAGCGCCTGTAAAAACGGTATCCCGGGGAATCTGAAGGCCCGGCGTGTACGGACTCTGAATCATCTCAAAATTGTCAGTGAAGACATCGACGGAAGCATCTTCTTCTATCATGTCGTGGGAATATAGACGAGGAGGTATTTCGGGAGTGAGCACGACATAGTCAGCGCCGTCATTCTGCCACGTCCAAGGTGTCAGAGCAACAGGTGAGTCTTCGTCGGGATTAGTCGGCGCGTTGAGATTGCTTTCCGGTGGGGGGAGATTCCAGAGATCATTAAAGATATCGAACACACCTACGGTTCGCCCCGCGCGCAGATAGGGGCTCTTGTCATCGCGCACAAGGAATATTTCGCTTATGTCATCCGGATTGAAGCCGTCCCCCGAGAAATTCAGCCTGATTTCCGTCAGCGTTATCGGCTCGTCTATGAGGTTCAACTGCGGAACTTCACTTGTTGCTGCGTTGAGAGCAAGGAGCGCCGTCGGCAAAGACGTGGCGTCAATCCTCTGTTGGATCGGTGTCGCCTGATCGAGGTCAAGCTCAAAGTCGAATGAAAGGTCCTGGGCGTCCACGACACCGTCCAGTTTGTGTGTCTGTCTGAAGATGCTGGGCGCAGCGGAATTATCGGCCAAGATCACAAGCCCGTCCCGTGGATTGGCACGCTCGAATATTACAGGCGGCGTTTGCGGCAGGCCGTCGAGATTGAAGTCAGAGCGATCTTCCGCCACATTGATCGTTCCGTCGCCATCCAAGTCTTCGGCGCGTTCGAGAGAGATTTTGAAGTCCGCCCCGAAATTGATGGCAGTCCCATCACCCCATGTTCCGGAGTCGTCGAGCCAACCTGAGTCGGGCCTCATCACGACAAAGAAATCGGATTTCCGGTCCGGGAACGTCTCTAAGTACGGAGGGTTTGTGAACGCAAGTTGGAGCATGTAAATGGTTGCGTCCGGGTTTTGATGATACGGAAAGCCGGGAAGCGGTGAAACCCAGAAGTCAAAATCCACCGGTTGGTCGCCGGTGTCCGGGTCAAAAGTATAGGTTAGCGGGTCAAGCGTAGGCTCCGTATATTTTCCATCGTTGTTGGTATCCTCATAGACCGCTATTCCGCAGAAGTAACTGGAACAGCAGAGCACCGAGTCCAGACCCAGCAGAGGATTAAACTCGTAGAGTGAAAGCAAATCTCCGCCTACGTTGCTCAAAGTAAGCGTTAAACCGGCAAGAACCTCAGGGTTACTGGTTGTTCCACCTGCTATATCAAGCCCTATAATGTTCTGTCTGCGTTCAAGTTGCGCAACAACAGGCTGCTCAAAGGAGTGATGGAATCCCTCATAGGTGTTTTCGCCTATGCCGGTGAACTCTCGATCTCTTTCACCGAGGTATCTTATTCGCAGGCTCTGCCCCGGAATACTGTATGCGTACCGCAGGGCATCTTCGGGGAGATCCAAAGAAGCACCCGGATTCGCTGCGACTTTCGTATCGTCGTCGGTTCTATCCATTGCAATCGGCCACAAATCAAGCACAAGGGCTTCCGTTGTTATTGCAGATGTCTCAATATCGGGGGATAGGAGGGGCGGGAAAAACTGCATTGCTCCGCTGACGCTGGTCACCCATACTGAATACGGCTCAATTATCATTTTGAAGTCGTCAACCCGATTGAGATCGACCATGTCGAAATCAGAATCAATGGAGTCGCTCGTGCGGATAGTCACGAAAAAGTCGTTGCCGGCATAAACATTCACGTCGTCAGCGGGAAGGTATGGATGCGGCATTGCGCTCGACCACTGCCAAATGAGATAGAATGGTGTGTTTTCTGAACTCTGAGGAATCTCGACTTCGCCAATGAGAATATCGGGGGGATTTTCCCCACCGGGTGGATTAAACACTCCGTTCGTTTCGGGGTCCAAGCCGGGAGCATCCTGATACAACTGCAATACCATGAAATCCGAGGGAGTTATCTCCTCAAGACCGTCCGCAGAGGTTTCCCCCACGTCTTCCACCCGGACCACGATGGTGTATAGCCATTGATTGGCGCCTTTGACGGAGGCATTGATTCCAAACACTTCGGTCGAACCGGATCGCGGGAGAATGGCCTGATTGGCGCCCGCGAGCGGCGTTATGACCATGGTTGCCTTAGGAGTTTTTACCACGGTCAGGATGAAGGTCTCTTCGTCTGCGGCGGGAAACGAACCTGTTTCGACTACAGGAGCGCCACCCGGGTATCCCACGACCAGCATCGTGGCCTGGTTTATGCCTACGCTAAAATCGTCGCCTGTATTCAAGGTTTCTGCCGTCGAGATGACAACGAATATGTCATTCGGTACAGCGATTGCCACTTCATCAAATACGGCTGTATAATCGCATCCGTCCACAGTCAAATCGGAACCGGCTACGGTGCCGGCGGCCGGGCCATCCTCCACCGAATTGAATATGCCGTCTCCGTCGTCCACATAGAGCTCGACCGAAACAAAATCCTCGGGCAAGACATCACAAGGGGATATTCCCCCCGCATGGATGACAACCTCCGCGCCTTCCACCTGAGTCAAGTAGGGATTCGCCGTTGTAGCATGGATAAGGAGAACCGCTGTCGGGACCGAACCCGTTGCGATAACTTCCCCGGAATATGTAAGGTCTTCAACCCAGACATTGGTTTGCGCGAGCGCGCTTTGCCCGCAAAGGAAGAAGGTCGAAAGAGTGAGAATGAAAACAAGTGGAGTCAGACAACGCAACGCATGATTACGCAACGACATAAGGATTCCCTCCCCGGCTACGCCCGACAGCTTTGGCCAATCGTAACCATTTGCAGCAACTGGCGTTATGTAACAAAAAAGAAACAGGAACCAATGCCATTGGCACAGTTCCCTTCATTTTCAAAGCATTCCTCCCCCTTGCCCCACACCAGTGAATTCGCAAACAAAAAAACCCGTGCCGGCGAGTTTGCGCCACCAAGCTCAGGTCGCCGGCCGGGACTCATGATACTTAATAACACTCATGTTTTACGATTTCCTGCGGACCTTTAACCATCAGGATATAGTTGTGTCAATATACTTACCACATTACGGCTCATTTGTCAACAACTTTTATTTGTCATAATGTTTCGCTTGCGATTTCATAATAATATCGTCACCGATGGCGAAATTCGTATGAAATTCGTCAATCTATGAAATTTTCCCTCCCCTCACGTCGGCCCAGGGATGCAGAACTGCTTTACTCACACTGAACGCCTTAAGAATCACGACAAAACTTCAAGAGACAGAGGAAGATGTGGCATAGCGTTCGGGGTTCCTGGATATGTTCTTTTATCGAACGACAGCCGAATGAACGAGTCTTCCGCCGTGGCTGATGAAGAGCAGGCCGAAGACGACGAGGAAAAGTCCGCAGGCTTGAATAATGCGTTGATAGATAGCGCCGCTAAACAGGTCTCTCCTCCAACCGACAAGAAAGCCGACACTGCCCAGCCACAGGAAATCAGCCAATATATGTCCGAAGTAAAACGCTACGACCCCGGCCACGCCGACGCGCGCGGCGTCCAGCGTAAGCTTTAGACCGACCGTAAGCCACCACACAAACCAATACGGATTTGCAACTGTGACAGCGGCGCCGCCCAGAAGCAGATTGTTCTCCCTGCCAATTGGACCAGAGCCGTCGGCTGCATTTGACTCGGGGCGTTTTTGTCTGAGGGCGCCGGCGCCCATCCAGATAAGGATAGCGCCTCCGATAAGGCCCACAGCTCCGACAACAGGGTCCCCTTCGAGGAACCGGCTCAAGCCCAGCGCCAGAGCGCACACCATCAATAGCTCGCAGAATGAATGGCCGCTCGAGAGCCGCAGGGCGGCCCACCTGCCGCGTCCGAGGGATTCTTTAAGTGTAAGGGTCGAAAGAGGTCCCGGCATAACCGCCCCACTGAAGCCGATGACGAGGGAAGTAAAGAAGATCGGAATAAGGCTAGTCATTCGTTGAGAGTCTCACTTATGGCAAAAGCATGCGAATATGGTCGCACCCGGGCGCAGATGCGAACAGATTCATGCCCGCAGAACTATTTCTCGCCCTCTTCTTTCGCTTTCTTTGCCTGTTCGATTATTTTCTGTACTATGTGGGCGGGCACTTCCTCGTAGCGTGAGAACTTCATCGTGAAAGTTCCCCTGCCTCCCGTAATCGAGCGCAGCTCGGTCGAGTAGTTGAGCATTTCGGCCTCAGGAACAGCAACACGGATAAGCTGGCCGTGCGGGGTTGACTCCATGCCGAGGATTCGGCCCCGTTTCGAGTTGAAGATTCCGGTAATGTCCCCCATGAACTCCTCGGGCACGAGCACTTCGGCCTCCATGACGGGCTCGAGCAGACACATCTGAACTTCAGCGGCCGCTTTCTGAACGGCCATTGAGCCCGCAATTTTGAATGCCATTTCCGACGAGTCGACCGTATGCATCATCCCATCGTACAGGCGCACCTTAATATCGACAACAGGAAAGCCTGCCAGGATTCCGCGGTCGAGGGCCTCAACCGCACCCCTCTCGACGGCGGGAATGAAATTTTTGGAAATGACGCCCTGCGAGATATCGTCTTCAAACTCGAATCCCTCTCCCCTACCCTTTGGGCTGATCTCGAGTTCGACTTCGCCGAACTGACCGCGGCCACCCGTTTGTTTCTTGTGACGATAGCGGGCGGACGCTTTGCCCTTGATGGCTTCCTTGTATGAGATTTTCGGCAGAGCGGTTTCTGCCGAGACATTGAATTTGTTTTTCAGGCGCTCCATGATTACGTTCAGGTGCAGGTCACCCATTCCAGCAATTATTTCCTCTTTGGTTTCGGTGTTCCGATATACCCTGAACGTCGGGTCCTCATCGACAATCCGGTTGAGCGCCTGCATGATACGGTCTTCATCGGCGCGCGACAGGGGTTTCACCGAGAAGCGCACCATCGGTTCCGGAAAATCTATGGAATCGAACATAATTGAGCGGTTCTCATCGCAAAGCGTGTCACCGGCAGACGTGGCCTTAAGCTTTGGCACGGCGCCGATCTCACCCGGCCCGACTGAATCGACGCTGGTTTGTTCTTTTCCCTGCATCACCAGGAGATTCCCGATGCGCTCATGGACTCCTTTATTGGCGTTGTAGAAGCCGACATCGGCCTTTACCGTTCCCGATAAGACGCGGAAATAAGTAAGCTGGCCTATGTAGGGGTCAGTCATCGTCTTGAACACGTGTGCAGCGAGAGGAACAGAAGCGTCGGCCTTCAGCTCGACTTTCTCGCCCTTTTTGTCCTTTGCAACACGCGGAGGCAAATCGAGGGGAGAGGGCAGGCAGTCAACCATGAAGTCGAGCAACTCCTGGATTCCCGCATCCTTCTCACCAGCCCCGCAAAGGATGGGCACTATATGTCCCGTGGCGATTCCCTGCCTGAGGCCCGTGGCCATTTCCTCTTCGGACAGAGCCCCTTCCTCGAGGTATTTTTCGGTTAACTTGTCGTCGGTCTCGGCTGCCGCCTCGACCAGTTTCTCACGGTATTCGGCAAAAGTGTCCCGCACTTCAGCGGGTAGTTGCGATTCATCCGAGGCGCGCCAGAGACTGACTGCTCCTTTCAGGCCGGTTTCCTTTCCCACAGGAATGGTAAACGGAATACAGGAAGGTCCGAACGATTGTTGCAGTGAGTCGACCACTTTGAAAAAGTCGCTGTGCTCCTTATCCAGCTTGTTGACAAAAAAGGCGCGGGCCATGTGATTCTTTTCGCAGCGGCGCCAGCAGTTTATAGTGCCGACCTCGATGCCGGCAAGCCCATCGACGAGGATTATTGCGCTGTCAAGAACGGAGAGAGAAGCCACCATTTCGGCTATGAAGTCAGCGTAACCGGGATTATCAACGATATAAATACGAGTCTTCTTCCAATCCGTGTGCATCAGTTTGAGGGAGATCGTGAATTTACGCGCTATCTCTTCTTGAAGGTAGTCGCCGACCGTATTGCCGGCCGCGATTGCGCCAACGCGGCTGGTCTTGCCGCTTTTGCTAAGAATATGTTCCACGAGGGTGGTCTTTCCCGTGCCCCCGTGGCCCACCAGGCCCATGTTACGCACATCCTTCACATCGAATTTGCTCATTTCTTCCTCCCAATCTGATGTTTCAGGTGGTACCGCTCCCACGGATCATGGAACTGACCTTCATTAGACTCACTATTGTTTTTCCGTCCACTATGTCGCCGTTCTCTATTTTGCCAAGCGCGTCTTCAAGGCTCACCCTGTGAACCTCTATCTGCTCATCGTTGTCTTTTCCTTCAGGGCCGGAGTCACAAAGTTCGAGATTCGTCGCCACGAACAGGTGTATGAATTCGTCGCAGAATCCGGGCGAAGCATAAAACCCTCCGATCGGCCTCATTTTGCCGGCGCGATACCCCGTCTCTTCGATCAATTCTCTCATTGCGCAAGCGATGGGTTGCTCACCGGGCTCGAGCGTTCCGGCGGGAATCTCCCACAAGGTTTTCCCGGCGCAATAACGGAACTGCCTTATGAGAAGCAGCTCGTCGCCGGAAATCATGGGCACAATGGCCGCCGCGCCGCGATGATGAACGGCTTCACGAACAGTTTTCACGCCGCCGGGCAAGATTATGGTCTCGACGGAGAGGGTGACGACGCGGCCCGAGTAGACCTGTTTCGATTCCGTGACCTTGAAATCATCCATGCGATTGACTATCCTCAGACCACTTCTGCGCCGTACGTTTTCACCATTCGTTCGAGCGCAAATCTATGATACTTCTGGTCGAAATCGGCAACGCCCTTCTTGTACACTCTGACGGCATATCCCCTGTTGCGAAGTTCGCCCACCATGTCCATCACGCAGATTGAGGTGCATACCCCCAGCGCGTTGACGTGTTTCACTTTGTGGCGCGCCAGGACTTCGTCCAATTTCGTTTTGTAGAAGCATGAGAGTGTCGGCTTTGGTATAACGATGTCACCACGTTGCGGTCTCAGATCGGGAATTATTTGCGCGCCCGGAGTTCCTTTGACGGCATGTCTCGGGAACATCCGGAACTCTTTATCGTCGATCTTGTGATTGTCCGTCATGTAGATAACGAGGTCACCCGCCTGTCTTGCATGTTCCACTTTTTCCCGGATGAAGGGGACTATTTTCTCGGCGGTCGGACCGCAGTACAGTGTTCCCCTTTTGTCAATAAAATCCACAAGCACATCTATGATAATCCAGGCGCTTCCGGGCATGATCTCACATCCCTTTCCGGCCGGGTTACGAGTGGGACACACTCAAACGGCGTGTCGGTGAATACGACCCGGAATTCATGATTTATTTGCACCTAAACCACTTTCGGCAAGGTTGCCAATTGCGGGATAGTTTTTCAGTCCCTTCCTGATAGCCAGGGGATCAGCCGCTCCCAAGCCGCCGTAAGAAGTCGTCAACGTCAAAAGGCGGAAGGTCGTCCCGGGGCAAATCGGGACGGGCATTGTTTCCCAAAGGATTCCTCAGAAACTTTTGTTGGCAGCTTCGGCAGAGATCGAAGCTGAATTCCTTGAACACGTCTTCCTGAAGTTCTTTCGGGTCCATATGCTCCATCTTCTCTATCAAGCTCCGGATTTCTTCCGTGTAGTCTCTTGCGAGGTCCGTAAGCTCTATTTCAAGCGTGTCATAGGCGGCGAAGATGGTCGTCTTGACCACATAACGCAACTCCTTCGGCTCGATACGTTGACCGCATATGTCGCACTCGTAGTATTTCACGTCTTCAACCGCCTGCTTTTCTGAATCAACATAATGTAACATAAAGAAGCGGCTTTTTCAATAATGAGACCTGCGCATGCATAAAATGTGTGCAGTTGCTGAAAATGGATGCATCATGGCGCTAATGCTCCGAAAGAGGACGCCCTTGCACAAGCGGCGGATTTGTTATAGAATTGCGCGAAATATCTCGCAAAACAAGGGATGTTCGCGTATTTTGGTGCGTACACGGCAAGGATGGTATTTTTCTTGCTCTATGGGGAATTTCCGGAAACGCTGGTCCACGCGCGAGGTGAAAAAGTGAAGAAAGTCGAGGCTGTAATCAAACCGTTCAAGCTGGAAGAGGTAAAAGAGGCGCTTTCCAACGTCGGCATCAAGGGGATGACGGTAATCGAGGTGAAGGGATTCGGCCGCCAGAAGGGCCACAAGGAACTCTATCGTGGGGCCGAATACGAAATAGAATTCTTGCCGAAAGTAAAGATCGAGGTGGTGGTGCCCGACAGCGAAATTGAGAATGTTATTGAAGCAATTGTCTCTTCGGCGCGCACCGGTCGCCTGGGTGACGGTAAGGTGTTTGTCACTCCGGTGGAGGAAGTGATAAGAATCCGTACCGGCGAGCGTGGCGAGGAAGCGATCTAGCCGGAGCATTTGCCCGCCATCGCTGTGGTCTTGGGAAACGCATTGAAGGCCGGGCTGCATATTTCATAGTAGGTTCCAAAGGCACCATCAACTTGAAGAAGGGAGCTAACTGACAAATGACCCCGCGTGACGTATTGAAAATCGTGAAGGAAAACAATATTCAGATGGTAGACCTCCGCTTCATGGATTTTCCGGGATTGATGCAGCATTTCGGGATTCCGGCGACGAAGCTCAACGAGGCGATTTTTGAAGAGGGAGTCGGCTTTGACGGCTCAAGCATTCGCGGCTGGCAGGAGATACACGAGAGCGACATGCTGGTTGTCCCCGATCCCGTGTCGGCGTATGTCGACCCGTTCTACAAAGTCCCCACATTGGCTATACATTGTGACATTGCTGACCCGATTACAAAAGAGCCCTATGGTCGGGACCCTCGCTTTGTCGCACGGAAAGCCGAGAAATACCTGAAATCCACCGGTATTGCCGACACACCGTATTTCGGGCCCGAGGCGGAGTTCTTTATTTTCGACGACATCAGATTTGATCAGAACCAATACAGCGGATACTACTTCATTGATTCGGCTGAAGGAATCTGGAATTCGGGGCGCGAAGAAAAGCCCAACCTCGGTTACAAACCCAGGTATAAAGAGGGTTATTTCCCGATGCCTCCGATGGACTCGCTCGAGGACATCCGCGCTGAGATGGCGATGACAATGATCAAGTGCGGAATGGACATCGAGGCCCAGCACCACGAGGTAGCTACCGCCGGCCAGTGTGAGATCGACATCAGGTTTGACTCGCTCGTGCGCATGGCCGACAAGCTGATGATGTTCAAGTACATAACCAAGATGGTCGCCCGGAAATACAACAAGACGGTTACATTCATGCCTAAACCGCTTTTTGCGGATAATGGAAGCGGCATGCATGTTCATCAAAGTTTGTGGAAAGGCGGAAAGCCTCTCTTCGCCGGAGACAAATATGCCGGCTTGACCGACCTGGCGCTCTACTATGCCGGCGGTTTGCTCAAGCACGCGCCCGCGTTGACCGCCCTGTGCAGTCCAACTACAAACTCCTTTAAGCGTCTTGTGCCCGGTTACGAAGCGCCGGTGAACCTGGCCTACTCGAGCCGCAATCGCAGCGCCGCGGTGCGTATCCCGATGTATTCAGCAGACCCGAAAACGAAGCGCCTTGAATACCGGCCGCCGGATTCATCGTGCAACCCGTATCTCGCATTCGCCGCGATGCTGATGGCTGGTCTCGATGGGGTGCAGAACAAGATTGACCCAGGCGCACCACTCGACAAGAACATTTATGACCTTCCGCCCGAGGAAATGGCGAAAGTGCCGTCAGTTCCCGGCTCGCTGGATAAGGCGCTCGACGAACTCGAGAAGGACTGTGACTTCCTGCTGAAAGGCGACGTCTTTTCCGAGGATATCATAAAGACGTGGATCGACTACAAACGCAAGAAGGAAGTGGACGCGATTCGGCTTCGCCCACATCCGTATGAGTTCTTCCTGTACTTCGATGTATGAGATTGGTTGGTAGGATGCGCGATACAGGGCCATCCGGAATCCTGCAAGATTCCGGATGGCCCTTTGTATGTTCGCCCGTGAAAGAATATTTGGGAAGCGACCTTGCTTTCTTCGACGGCCAAGCGTAATGGAGTTGGTCGCAACTACCTTGATTTCTCCGAAGCTTCACACCTATCCAGGTTCGCCCTTGCGTCTTCCAATGAGGGGTCTGCCTCAAGAGCTCGCTGCCACGCTTCCGCCGCCAGATAATCGAATCCAAGAATATAGTAAGCGACCCCAAGATTGTTATAGCAGGGTGCAAAAAGAGAGTTGGCCTGCAAGGCCGCGGAATAGCACTGGATCGCCGACACGGCGTCCCCCAGCCGCATATAGACGTTGCCGAGATTATATTGAGCATCTGCATTCCCGGGTGTGAGCCGCACAGCCTCGCGATAACTCTTCAGCGCGCCGCCGATGTCCCCTTTTTCTTCCCTAACGGTCCCCATCGTAAAATGGGCGAAGCCGGAGTCAGCCGAAACGCCGGAAGCGCTGATAGAACCATTCTCAGTTTCAGTGGATGGACCTATGCCCGCATCCTTCGGGCTGACCAATTCGGGCTTCCGCGCAGATTTCGCACGGATGATAGCGCTTGGCGACATGACAGGTTTGGGTCGGGATTTGTCCGCAACTTCAGGCGTGTCTTTCGGGGGAACAGCTTGCAGCGGCGCTGTCTCAACTCGGCGTTTGACCACGGTTTCCACGAGCACGTCAAGATCGCGGCTCGCTGATTCGGGCCGGGGATCAAGTTCTCGGGCTCTAGCCAGGGCAGTGTCGGCCTCCGCGTGACGGTTCAGCCGGCGATACACACTTCCAAGACCGTAATACGCCTCGGCGTTGTTTGGATCAATGAGGGTGGCCTTGCGATAGCTCTCGAGCGCTCCCTCGAAATCGCCTCTCTCCTCTCTTACAGCGCCCAAAGACACGCACGCCAACGGTGAATCCGCAGCGGCGTCACTCAGCCGAGGCTGGTTCTCCTCTTTTTGAAGTTGCTGTTCCAGAGGCGGCAGATCCGGAAGGGGCTGCGGATATTCTCGAGTGGGTGATTTGTCATCGGACGGCGAGGGCGCAGAGAGCACGGACGGCGGTGACGCGGAGAGCGCGGGAGTGGTTGCCTCTGTCGGAAGAGGAGCCGGGGTGGCAGAAACTTCGTTGCCGAGATTACTCCGGTTTTCTTCTGTTTCGTCTTGCCGGTCAATGGGAGCCGGGGGTTCTGCCACTCGCTCAGATCGTTCCGGCGCCGTGGACCTGTCACCAGATGCGGATGCGATCTCTGAGTTCATCGAAGGGGGCGGGCCGGCAGGAACTTCCTTGTTCGAATCGACCAGGCCCTCATCTGATTGGGTTTGCGCGGCAAAAGGCGCAGGGGGTTCCACCACTTGTTCGAGCTGTACCGGCGCCGGTGATTCACTTCCGGATGCGTCCGCCACTATCGGTTCACTCAAAGCGGGCGAACTTGTTTGAACTTCCTTTTCGTCAGAGGGTGTGGAGTTCACAGGCTTCGTCACAGGTTGCTGCGTGTCCGTCTGTTGTTCAATGCGATCGGTTTCGCGCACGACATCATGGTCAGGCTTCAGAATCGCAGGCTCTGAATCAAGTATATGCGTTTTTGCAACAGAGGCCTCCACATATTCGCCACCAGCCATCTTCAGGTTGGCCCGAGCGCTTACGTTGCGAGGGTTAAGCTCGACTGCGCGCAGAAACGCTTCCTTGGCGTCTTCGTTCATTCCAGCGAGATAATACGTTGCGCCGAGATTGTTCCAGGCATCGGAATCATTCGGCTGGATGCGAAGCGCCTTGCGGTACATATCGGCAGCCTTGCCCAATTGGTTTTGCGCGCGATGCGCAAGCGCAAGATTGTAATAGCCATGAGGATACTCGGGTTGTTTGTCGATAAGCTTCTCGAGCGTCTTTTGCGCTTCTGCGAATCTGCCCGTCTCATAGTAGAGAATTCCCAGTTTGGCAAGCGCATCGGTATAGCCTGAGTCTTTGGATAGCGCGCTGATTAAGCGAAGACCTCGATCCTTTGATGCCGCGGACGCGGACAACGCTTCCCCATATAAGGTCATTGCCTCAACGGAAGTTGTCGGAATCCGGCGGATACCAGCAAGCTGTTTTTCAGTGTAGGCGACATTCAATGATGAAGCAATCAACACTGAGAAGTCGGCCAGCTTCGGATACAGACCGGGCGCCACCGATACAAACGAGAATTCGCCCATTTGGTGTCGGTTCAAGACCTCAAGAAAATACACGCTTACTGATATCTTCTCGCCGTTCCTGCTGAAATCACCGCCGACAGCGTAGTTGGCGCCCGAGATTCGCGCAATGTCGCACAGACTTTCCTTGAGCGCGCCCGCATCCGCAAAGCGACTGTCTTCGCGCGAGCCTCCGGGCCTCTTCTCGGACAGAACCTCCAACTCCGAGAAAGTCCTCAGGTCATTTGCAATCGAGTCTGCGATTATGACGCCGATCCAACCGTCCTCGGCGGAATCCGTCAAATTCACAAATTCCGCCACGGACACTCGAATCGGATCGGCACAGCAGTCGGCAGGAATTCCCGCCGCCGGCAGGATTGCCACCGCCAGCAAGACCACAAATGCGGCCAAACGTTTCATATCAACTCAACTCCCCAGAAGCTCACAGTCACACCTGTAAGACAAAATCTTATCACACCCCGTCATATTTTTAAAGGCCGACAGAGAATCAGCGCACTCGCGAAGGCGCGACTCTATTTGCATACGCCTTTGACTCCCATGGCGCGCCAAGTGCTCCGGCCTCACCCCGGATAGACTCCGCGAGGCGTTCCTCGCACTTCTTTCCCGATTTCTCGACATGGTCTTGACTTTTTCCGATTCTTAGTATACGCTGTATATATGAAGCGAGAACGTGAACGAGGTGACACGGGACGGCGTATCCTTCAGACGGCGAGCGAGTTGCTCGAGCGCGAAGGGATGGAGAGCGTATCCATCCGCAGGATTGCCAAGATTGTCGACGTCACCCCCATGGCGATTTACAATCACTATCCGAGTCTCGAGGCGCTGTTGCTTGCCCTCTATGAAAGAGGAGTCGAGCGGTTGACCCATCAGATTTGGAAAGCCGTTGCCAGAGCTGAGGCGCCACCGGATAAGCTTCGGGCGATGATTCGAGCATATGTAGGTTTTGGGATCAGGAATCCTCACTACTATTCGTTGCTTTTCGGCAGCAAGTTTATCCAGAAATACCTGTGGGATCGACATCCCCGCAGTCTCGTGATGCAGAATTTCTGGGCGCCTTTCACTGAGATTATCGAAGCATGCCAGGAAGCGGGCGCAATCGATCCAGGCGCAAATCCTCAAGAGTTGGCGACGCATATATGGTCGTCGATCCACGGGTACGTCGGCTTTCTCATCATCGGGCGGTTGCAGCAGCTTTGGCAGACGGATGAACAAGGCATCACGGAGATGATGGAGAAACATCTCCTTCGGTTCCTATAACATATACGCAGTATACAAAGCCGATTCAAAGATGGAGGTGGTATCAATGTTGGATTTTGAGCTTTCCGACGAACAGGTTGCCCTTCGACGATTGGCCCACGAATTTGCCAATAAGGACCTAAGGCCCATCGTGCGACAACTGGATGAGGGGAAGAATTTCAACTGGGATATCCCCAGGAAGCTCCACGAGCTTGGATTCCTCAGCCTGTTTATCCCGGAAGAGTACGGAGGCGGCTCGGGCAAGGTAACGGATGCGATGCTTCTGATGGAAGAGATCGCAGCCGTCGAGCCGGGCGTATGCACGACAATGGGGGCTACGTGGCTGGCGACCGCTCCGCTCCTGTTCGCGGGAACGGAGGAGCAGCACAAGAAGTTCTTCCCTATTATTGCGGAGCAAGGGGGACTGGGGGCGTCCGGGACAACGGAGCCCCAGGCGGGATCGGACCTCGAAGCGAAAGTCCTCATTCCCGGCGCGTGCCGCACGGTTGCACGCAAGACAGGAAAAGAATACGTGTTGAACGGACGAAAATGCTTTATCTCGAATGCAGGTGTTGCCGGCATTTACATTATCTTCGCAGTCACCGACGCGCAACGTCCTCTGGAGACCTCATGTCTCTTTGCGGTCGAAAAGAATACGCCGGGCCTCAGCTTCGGCAAGGTCGAAGATAAGATGGGACTTCGTTCCTCGTGGACCGGCGATTTGATAATCGAGGACATGAAGCTGACCGAGATCAATCGTATCGGTCCGGAGGGAATGGGCTACCAGATTCATTTGGCCAGGCTTGCCAATGCGCGCGGTCCCGTCAGCGCACAGGCAGTCGGAATCGCGCGTGGCGCATACGAGATTGCATTGCGGTACGCGAAGGAACGAGTGCAGGGTGGTAAACGGATTATTGAACACCAGGCAATGATCCAAAAGCTGGCCGAAATGGCAATCCAGATCGAGGCCGCCAGGTTGATGGTGTGGCGGGCTTGCTGGGTTAACGCGAATCTGCTTCCGCCGAATCGTCTCTATACGGCTATGTCGAAGGTATTCGCTACCGACATGGCTGTGCGCGTGGCGGTCGAGGCGATCCAGGTGCTCGGCGGATATGGTTACATGAAGGATTATCTCGTCGAGAAGTCTCTGCGAGACGCGAAGGTGCTGCAGATATACGAAGGCCCGAATGAAATATGCCGCGAAACCGTCATGGAAGTGTTGGCGGAAGACTGATCGGGAAAGAAAGAATTTCGAGTCTGTGGGCGAGTATGACGAGGAGGAACACGCATCATGAAAAAAGAAGATTTTGGTCATAGCACACCGGTGCATGCGCCGTTATATCCGGAAGGCATTCGCACGAACAAGAGGTTTGAGTTAATCCAGGTTTTGATGAAGCCGAATCCGGAGAAAGCGGCAGCGCTCATACCCGAGCCGCTCGAGCCTGAGGCGGAACCACTGGCGGCAGTAATTGTCGCCAACTACAGGTTCGTGACAAACATTGGTCCTTACCGCGAGGCCATTGTCAATATCACGGCGAGATACAAGGGCGAGCCGGTCGCATACACCGCCTATATTTACGTGGACAGCGACGCGAGTCTAGCAGGCGGCCGCGAGCGGTTTGGGCATCCCAAGAAAATGGCCGAGCTTACGCTCAGCCAGGACTGCGAAGTAGTCCGCGGCACATGCACCAGACGAGGGTTCAAGATAGTTGATGCTGCCGTGTGCATTTATCGCGACGCCAACATGGAACATGTGTTGATGCGGCCTCTTTACCAACTGAAGGTGGTCCCTCAACCGGATGTTAACGCACAGGCCGACATCAGTCTGGTGAAAACGTGGCAAGAGGACCTCGAGTTCCACGAAATGCTGGGCGGACCTGCGACGGTGAGTTTTGAACGTTCTCCGGCCGATCCCATCTATCAACTGGAGCCTGCCGAGATTATCGGCGGCGTGTACGTTGTCGGAAGTCTCAAAGGTCCCTACGGGGAAGAGGTGGAAAGATTCAAGGGGCGAACCTTTTGCGCCTGAAGCGGTCCCGGTCGATTCGGCAAATTTCGCCGCTTTTTCGCTTGACCCGTAGGCACACCCTTGATAGAATAGCCCTTGGCTCCCGGCAAAAGGAATCTCATTTAGCGAATGCCTCAAACAACTGTACTGCTCAATATCAGAATCACGAATTCTTGTCGTGATTCTCTTTTCTTCTTCTTTCCCCAAATCCGTGTTAATCCGTGGCAATCCGTGGATAAGAATGACTCTTCTTCTTTTCTTCTTCTTCTCCCCGAATCCTTGAAATCAGTGGTTCCCAATGCTCTTTCTTTTGTTTGGTTGCGGCTTTGCCGCGCTGTGCGAATCCTAAGCAGGTCTTTCCCTTTATATGATTGGAGACACAATGGCGTTGCGTGCTATGCCGGGAACCAGTGAAATTCTAACGAACCTCTTCGAGCCGAAATCGATTGCGCTCATCGGCGCGTCGAAGAGCCCAACAAAATGGGGATTCCTCATCCTCATGAACCTCACCCTCGGCGGCTACAAAGGCAATATCTACCCCGTTAACCCCAAAGAGACGGAAATCCTCGGCCTCAAAGCGTATCCCTCCATATCCGATATTCCGGGTCATGCTGATTTGGTGGTCATTGCGGTTCCAGCAACACATGTGGCGCAAGTCATCCGCGAGTGCAAAGGCAAAGCAAAAATCGCGCTCGTGATAACCGCCGGCTTCGGCGAGCTCGGGCCGGGAGAGAAGAAGATGGAGGACGACGTTGTCCGTGCCGCTCGAGAGAATGGTATCCGCGTCGTAGGCCCGAACTGCAACGGCGCAATGTGCTCGAATCCGGCGTGCATGTACGCGCTCATGCCTTCCTATTTCCCGCGGCCAAACACGCTCAGCATGGCCTCACAGAGCGGTAACGTCGGCGGCATCATGCTCCGCATGTCCGTGCTCCGCAACTGCGGGTTCGGCAAATATGTGAGCACAGGCAACGAGGCCGACCTGCACGTCGAAGACTATTTCGATTATTTCTTGAACGACCCGGCTACCGATGTCATCCTATCGTATGTCGAAGGGCCACGCGACGGAAAGAAACTGATGCAGGTGGCCCGCGCCGTGACGCCCCATAAGCCGATCGTAATGATAAAAGGCGGCCGCACACCCGCCGGCAGCATAGCCGCCAACTCGCACACCGGCTCGCTCGCCGGCGCCGACACCGTGTTCTCCGCCATGTGTAAGCAATCGGGCATAATTCTTGTGAATGATATCGACGAGTTGTTCGACGTAGGACTTGCTCTCAAACGACAGCCTCTGCCGCGCGGCAACCGCGTCGCCATACTGACCACCGGCGGAGGGCTGGGAGTCCTTTGTGCAGACGTGTGCCACAGCATCGGATTGGAAGTCGTATCCCTCAAATCCGAAACCATTAAGCGGCTCGATTCCGTCCTTCCGCCGTGGTGGAACCGTGGGAATCCCGTCGACCTTGTGGCCGGACTCACGCGAAGCAGCGTGACGGGCTGTCTCGATGCGCTCGCGCGCGCCGACGAAGTAGACTGCATCCTTGCGCTCGGCATGGGATTCGGCTCGGCCCGCGCAAAACTGCTCAAAGACACGTCGCTTTACCAGGACCCCGACGTGAAGAAAATGTGTGAGCGATCGATCGAAGAAGACATGAATTCCGCCCGCGCAGTGATTGAGTGTATCGACAAATTCAACAAGCCGGTCCTGGTCGTCTCCGAGGCAGCGGTTTTGTCCAAGGAGGATAGGAAGGGCTCACTTGAGTTGCTCGAGTCGAACGGCGTTTTCCCATATCCCAGTTTCGTGCGCGCGGCAAGGGTAATGAAGTGCCTGGTTGAAAGACAGCGGTTTCTGCGTGCAGAGGGGTCAGGTCTACACACTTGACAGTGTATTTACTGTCAAGTGTGTAGACCTGGTAATGTGAAAAAGCGGGCATCCAAGTGTTGCAGTTGGTATAAAATACGCAGTTAAGGTAAGAACAAACCAACCAGTCAACGCAAGGAGGCCCGAGATGCATACTATCGGATTGGACGCTCA
>JACRIR010000036.1 GCA_016215705.1 Candidatus Poribacteria bacterium
ACTCCATCACGTACAGCCCCGATGTCCTCAGCTTCGAGCGGCCATCCATCGAGGAATGTATCCGGCTCACGCTCTCCACGGCGCCGTCACTGCCCATCTGCACACGCTCGGTATCCGTGTCGCCTTCCGAAACCGCCACCAGACCCACTGTCACATCCGCCCCGCTTTCACGGTGATGCCGTATCATCTCCTCCAAATCGTCCCGCCCGAAAAACACAAGCTCGGCCGATATGACCACGATCGTGTGACCGTTCAACCGGCTCTCTATCTGCTTCAAGCAGCCCGCAGTGCCTCGAGGGTACTCCTCGATCACTCGATGCACGGTCAATCCATTGGACGGAGGCAGGCACTCGCACTCCTTGCCTTCCTTACTCAATGTCAGGAAAGCTTCGGTTATCCCCATCGAACTCAGCGTCTCTATCGTGTACAGAACAGACGGCTGGTTCACAATCGGAAAAAATGCCCGGGATATGCCAACCGGGTCTACTGAACGGCTCCTTAGCCCACCACCAAGTATCACTGCCTTTGTGCCAGTCATGCTCTTGACAACACCCTCCATCCTCGCATCCTTTACATCTTCAGCGACTACATCTTCAGTTGCGTTGTTTTATGCAAGGGGGCATTGAAACCTTCGCGTCGCTTCCGGTGAAGGTGCCAGCCTCCTTGTTAATCTCCAGGCTAACATTATATTGCACAAGACGAGTCTTCTCCCGCCACGCTGGTTGAAAGACATTGTTCGAGAAGAGAAAACTCCCCATCACTCTGTCACGAAGCTTTCATCATTGGGGCTAACTAGTGGCCTAGACAGGATATACAACATCTTTCCGATGCATGCCTATAAGGCAAAGTATAAACAGGAGAAAACTTCCCCGCATATTGAATAAAATTATATCCCATAAGTTACATTTTGTCAATATGTCCTCACTCCGAGTCTACGGAAACCGTCACCGCCGCATTTGCCACATAAGTCTCGGCGGTTCTGTCACCGAGCTCCGGCGCATAGGCATGAGGAGATATCATTCCACCTTCCTTCACCTCGATGGTCTTGACGCCAAAAGGCAACTCTTTCAGAACAGCCGCCTTGTCGACCTTTTCGGGTTTTGGACAGGCGACAAGCACATGGACATGCAATTTCTGTTCCACCTTCTCAGCATGGAGAACTTCCGAAATGCCGCACAAGCAATTATTCGCGATCGCGTTGTGTACGGCCCGAGTTGCCGCTTTTGTGGGGTTCTGACCGTGCAAGTCTACGCCCATCCCCATTTGAATCAGATATCGTTTGTCTTCCATTGTCGATCCCTCCTTCAACTGCGGAAAGGACAAGTATTCTCTAAAATTATGCTCCAGGTTTGTTCGCCGCTGCAAGGGTAGAAGTACCTACTGAAGGGATACGGTTCACGGTTTACAGTCTACAGGACGTGTTGCCCAAATCCAATTACAGAATCAGCCGTGAAGCCAGGGAATAAGAAACGCCGAAATTCCAACGTCTTTGCCATTTCTGCGAAAGTGGGAATCCATGTTTTTCGCAGATGAACGATTGGGGCGCTGCGGCGTTGAAATTGTGCGCGGTGGCTCTTTCTTAGACATGGGCCGGTTTTATGGTAATATAGAAGCATTGTAGTCTGCTGTCTCCCCCACGATCGACTGTCTTTGACTTGAGAATGAGGAGAAAAGCGCATGGATTGTGACCTGCTCATCATAAATGGAAAAATATTGGATGGCACAGGGGCGGAAGCTTTCGATGGCAACGTGGCGGTGGGGGAGGGGCGCATCGTCGCGATGGGGACTTTGGCCACTGCGTCCGAATCCGCACAAGTTATCGATGCGCGCGGAAGAGTTGTCTCACCCGGATTCATTGATGTGCACACACATGCCGATTTCATGATTGCCTCGCCGGTCCATCACCGGGCGCTCGAGCCGTTCGTCAGGCAGGGGATCACCACGATGATCACAGGCAACTGCGGAGCGTCGCCGGCGCCGATAAACAGCAAGTGCGTCGAGCAGTTTTCCACGTATTGGGACTCCATTTGCCCGCGTGAGGGGCTTTCGTGGAAGTGGAGCTCGATGGCTGAGTTCCTTGGACATCTCGAAGCCGTTCGCCCGAGCGTCAACGTCGCGCAATTGGTCGGCCACGGAACTATTCGATTAAACGTGATGGGATACAGGTCCGGGCGGGCTTCCTCCGATGATCTCCATGCGATGCGAAACCACGTGCGTCAAGCGCTCGAAGAGGGGGCGGTGGGCGTTTCGTTTGGGCTGGGATACGTGCCAGGTGTGTGGTCGGATACGGATGAACTGATAGAAGTCGCGAGAGACCTGCCGAAATACGGTGGCCATATTACAGTTCATCTCAGGGGGCAGACCAGATTCATGGAACGCGCCGTTGACGAGATGATCCACGTGGCTGAAGCCGTCAAAGCGCCGCTTCAACTGTCGCACTATGTCCCATTTGCCGAGGAATACATAGACCATTTCTTCAGATCATACGAGGCGACGGAACAAGCCCGCGCTCGAGGGGTGGAGATCGGGTATGACCTGTTGCCCTATGGAGTGGCTTCTACCACAATTCTTGGCCTCTATCCTCCGTGGATGTTCGAGGGCGGACTCACTGATTTCTTTGAACGGCTGGAGGACAAGGCGATACGGGAGCGCCTTGTCCGCGATTTCAAGGACAACAGAGTGGAATGGCCGACATGGGAGACGGGAACATCGCCCGATGTCCGCTATGATGCGGAGGACGGCTGGAGCAATCTGCGAGTATTCGGGTTTCGACAACCCGAATACATGCGCTACGAAGGCGTCAATCTCGAAGCGATTGCCGAGGATATGGGGAAGGACTCCTTCGAGGCGTTGTTCGACTTGACTGTCGGCGAGAAAGGCCGCTTATACTATACAATAGGCGCATATGATGATGACGGAATCGACGCCATGCTCGGAATCTTTCTGAAGCTTCCTCATATGTCGTGTATGACTGACGCGGTCGGCATCGGTCACAGGGCGCGCCATCCCTCGCATTACGGCGCTTTCCCCAAGTTCATCGGCAGACACGTGAGGGAATGGGAGACGTTCACGCTTGCGGAGGCGGTGAGAAAATGCACGTCGCTGCCTGCATCGCAGTTGGGACTCAAAGACCGCGGGATCATCCGCGAAGGAGCGCACGCGGATTTTGTCATTTTCGATCCCGCTAAGGTCGCCGACGAGGCATTGTTCGCAATACCGTATCAATATCCGGTGGGCATTGACACAGTCATTATCAACGGCGTGCCCGCCTGGCATGAAAACCATTACGCGACGGATTCGCCCGCAGGACAAGTGATAAAGCGAGCCTAATCCAAAATCCAAAACACGCGAATGAAACGAATAGGGACGGATGAACACGAAATCAGCGTGTGGATGCGAATTCATTCGCACAGGTTTTCTTTTCATATAGTGGTTTGTTCAATCCAAAATCTAGAATCCAAAATAAGATGAGAGGGTTGCTTTAATGAAATTCGAGGATTTCCGGTCGATTTTTCAGCCTCGGTCCGTGGCCGTCATTGGCGCATCGAATGACGCGAGCAAGTTCGGTGGACAGTATTACTTCGCGTTGCGGGCGCGTGCATATTCGGGAAAGCTTTTCGCAGTGAATCCCAAAGTGCCCGACATCGACGGCGTGCCGACCTATATGCGAATGCAGGATATTCCGGATGAAGTCGAGTTTGCAGTCGTTGCTGTGCCTGCCGCGCACGTCGTTCAAGCAATAGCCGATTGCGCCGAAAAGAGAGTGCGAGTGGTCGAGATATTGACCGCCGGCTTCGGCGAGTCGGGTACTCCGGAAGGCGCGCGATGGGAAAATGAGATCATTGAAATTGCGCGACGGAACGGCACAAGGATAATAGGGCCGAATTGCTTCGGTGTATACAGCCCCGAGAGCGCGCTTACACTGCTGCCGGGCATCGATTTTCCGAAAGAAGGCGGGCCGGTCGGAATTCTTTCACAGAGCGGAGGAGTCACCTCGTTCCTGATGCGCAAGGCGATCGGACTCGGCGTCCGGTTCAGCAAGGTCATTAGTTACGGGAACGGCTGCGACCTGAATGAAATCGACTTTTTATCGTACTTCGAGGCCGACGAGCAAACAAAGATTGTCGTTGCCTACCTCGAGGGTGTGAGCGACGGAAAGAGGCTGCTTGAACTTGTCAAGAAGACCACGCTCAAGAAACCGGTGATAATCTGGAAAGGCGGCCTCAGTAAGATGGGTAGCCGGGCGGTAGCGAGCCATACGGCATCGCTCGGGGGAAAAAAGGAAATCTGGGACGGTTTCTTCCGACAAACAGGGGCGATTCCGGCTGTCGGCACAGATGATTTGCTCGACATGATGATCGGATTCGGTTGCCTTCCGGGTTTTCAGGGCAGGCGCGTATCCGTTGTCGGCGGCGGCGGCGCCATTACGGTTGCGGCGGCCGACGCGCTCGACCAGGTTGGCCTTTCGATCCCTGAGTTTTCGGTGAAAACACAGCAGGCAATCCGCGCGTGTCTGCCACCGACGGGCAACAGCGTCAAGAATCCGATTGACGTGGGCACGCCTGTTTATCTTCCACATATATTGAAGCCGGTGCTTGAGGCCGCGGCCAGTGACAGCGCGGTCGAGGCGGTCATCGTTGAGCAATGGGTTAGCAATTACATGCCGGTGTTTGTCGAGGAGTTGGCAGATGTGATTCCTTCGGTCAAGAAATCAAGCGGCAAACCTTTTATTGCCACCATGCCGGAGCCGAGCGCCTCGAGTGAAACCATCGAGATCGAGGACACGCGCCGAAAATACCGTGAGCATTATCTGCGACACGGGATTCCGGTGTTCGACACACTTCAGCGCGCAGCGACCACCCTGGGCAGGATTGTGCGGTACAACGAATTCGTGAAGGAGAGACAAGCCTGAATCGGCAGATTGCACAGGCGCCATAGCCGTAACCAAAGAGGCCGCCGCGCTTATTCGGGGACACCCCGCGTGTGGCGGGACATGATGTCCCCGAATAAGCAATGACTGCACCCTCGGAATTGCGGCCCTGCAAAGGCTTACCATATGTTCATAGGGGCGCAATTCATTGCGCCCGATTAGTCTGCATGTGAATTGTTGCCCGGAAAACGCGCCGGCGAACTCATTGCCGCGCCATATGAATCCGCATTTCAGCCTTGCTGTCCGTTATCAGGGCGCCACCGACGTCCACGGTAACGCTATGAATCGTTCCGGCAAACGCAAAAGGCGCCTCGAGTTCGGGAGTTATCGGAGCCCCGGGCAAAGCGCCCACGCAGATTCCACCGGATAACCCCATCGAAAACGGAGTGGTAAACGGCATCTCTATTTCCCCGGCCGGCTTCCCATCGATATAAAGTCGGCCGCTTCCCGGCGCGCCTTTTCCCTCGGAGAAGTCCGGCTCTCCGGTCACCTCGAACTCATACCGCAACTGATGGCGACCCTCGGGAACGTTTCCCTTGGACTCAACGTGATAGATGTGCCTGGCGACATAGTTATGAGCGTAATGAAGTTTTCGATCTTTTACATAGAAAACATAGCCGCCTTCGTTGTCGCCGTGACAGAGCAGTACGCCGTCGGCGCCGTTCCCGGGAATTTCAACTTCAGCGGTGATGCTGTGCGGCCGATTGAGCAATCTCACACCGGAAAACGTCGGCACTGGCTGTGTGCCGGGATAATAGACGTACCTCGCACGGTCAGGAGCAATCTGCGGACGCTCTGCCAACGCTCGCATTATGCCCCGTCCGTCAATTGGAAGAACCTTGTGCTTGCCCGCCTCAACATACCACTGCGAGATCATTTCGGCGAGTCTTATCGGTTCCTTGCCGGCCAGGTTGTGGTTCTCGGCGAAGTCCTCGGCCACGTGGTAGAGTTCCCAACTCTTTGCATCGAGTTCCGTGAGCGTCTCGGCAAAGATCGGCATGCCGAAAGGCATGCCCGCCTCTGTGAACGAAGTGCCCGGCCACGGACAGACCGCGCGCCAGCCGTCATGATAGATCGAACGGTGACCCATCATCTCAAAATACTGCGTATGATGTTTAGATGGAGATGCGGCGTCATCGAAAGTATGGGCAAAACTCACGCCCTCAATGGACGATTGCGCAATTCCCTTGACAACCGTTGGCGGCTCGATGCCCAATGATTCCAGCACTGTCGGCGTCATGTCGATTGCATGGGCGTATTGCGCGCGAATTTCTCCCTTTGCTCTGATGCCTTTGGGCCAGTGCACGATAAACGGATCACTGATGCCGCCTCGATAGGTCTCTCGTTTCCAGCGTCGAAACGGCGTATTGCCGGCCCACGTCCATCCCCATGCATAGTGGTTGAAAACCTCGGGGCCGCCCAATTTGTCGATGAGCCTGAGATTCTCCTCGAGGCTCTCCGGCACATTATTGAAGAAGAAGTTTTCATTGACCGAACCGGTAGGCCCGCCTTCGGAGCTTGCGCCATTATCTGAAAGCGCCATGACGAGCGTGTTCTCAAACTCACCGATGCTCTTCAGGAATCCGAGCAAGCGGCCGATATGATAATCGGTATGCGTCAGAAATCCCGCATAGACTTCCATCATGCGCGAATACAATCTCTTCTCTTCGGGTGAGCACTTGGCCCACGGTTTCACATCCGGGTCATGCCGGGAAAGCTCTGTCTCTCTCGGGATGATGCCCAACTCTTTCTGTCTTCCGAATACCTTCTCGCGGTATGCTTCCCAGCCGTCGTCGAATTTGCCTTTGTACTTGTCCGCCCATTCCTTCGGAACGTGATGCGGCGCATGAGTGGCGCCGGGGCAGAAGTACATGAAGAACGGCTTGTTGGGGGCAACCTGCTTTGAATCTGCGATGAAGCTGATGGCCTTGTCAACTAGGTCCTCTGTAAGATGATAGCCCTCTTCGGGCTTCCTGGGCGGGCTAATGCGGTGGTTATCGTACGCCAGGTCCGGATAATACTGATGCGTGTCCGCGCCAAGGAAACCATAATAGCGCTCGAAACCGCGCCCCAAAGGCCAGCGATCATATGGGCCCGCCGCCGAAACCTGATCGACCGGCGTCAAATGCCATTTGCCCACGGCAAACGTGTTGTAGCCGTGCTGCAAAAGCATCTCCGAAAGGAATCCGTTCTCGAACGGGATGTATCCGTTGTAGCCCGGATATCCCAATGAACCTTCGGTGATGCAGGCCATGCCGTTCGAGTGATGGTTGCGGCCGGTCATAACGCAGGAGCGTGTCGGCGAACAGAGCGCCGTGGTGTGCATGTTGCTGTAGCGCAGGCCATTGGCGGCCAGACTGTCAAGATTCGGGGTTTCAATCGGGCTGCCGTAGCACCCGATCTGCCCAAAGCCGGTGTCGTCCAATATGATGAACAATATGTTCGGTGCGCCTTCCTTCGCGCGCACCGGCATGGGCCACGCGGGCGCCGACACTTCAAACGTCCGCCCGATCACTCCGGTGAACGCCGTTCCGGGCTTGTATTCTTCCAGACTCATAATCGTCCATTCTCCTCTCCAAGTTCGCAGGGGGCTTCAAAATTCACAGATGAATATGAACAAGGTAGTATAAAACATGTAGAGTATGGCCGCAAGAGATATAGCCCGATTATGAATTCTTAACCGCGTGTTGCCCGAATGAAATTGCGCTTCATAGTGCCGCCAGGATTGTCATTCTGAGGAGCGAAGCGACGAAGAATCTCTCGTTTTCCTGCAAATTTGCGACCTATTGACAGAGATTCTTCGCTTCGCTCAGAATGACAAACGGCTATTACCATTTGGGCAACACGCTGTTAAGACCTGACTGGCATCCGGACTTCAAGCGCCGGTAATTGCGCCGGAGGGACAAATGTCGGAACATGAACCACAATCGGTGCACTTGTCGGGGTCAATGACGTATCGGTCGGCCGGATCGACGCTGATGGCTTCCATCGGACACTCTTCGAGACACGCGCCGCACTGGGTGCATTTCTTAGCCAGGATTCTGTATGCCATATAACGCTTTCAAAATATAATGGGACGCAAGCAGCGCCTGTGAAACTCCTTCTTACGGGGACACGATGCGGCATCGTGTCCCCGCAAAAAGGGAGATGTCTTTCATGATTACTTTGCCGGAACTTGCTCGTGCACCCGCCACATGTCTTCGTCGGAAAAACACTTTTCGGCTGAATCACCGCTGATCGCGTCGGCCTCGAAATCACGATAGTCAGCCATTTGTTCTGCGACCTCTTTGTAATATTCATGCTGGATGAGCAGGCTCATGATTTCGCTTGTGCCGGTCCAGATCATGCAGAGACGCGCGTCGCGAAGCGCTTTCTCGATCGGGTAAACGTCGGTGTATCCGATGCCGCCCATAACCTGCATCGCCTTGTTCACGATCTCCCAGTTTGCCTCGGTTGAGAACTTCTTCGCTTCGCTCACCAATCGTCTCATGTTCGGTTCGCCCGCGTCAACCGCCTTTGCCGCAAGATAGACCAATCCCCTCGCGGCGTCTAACTTGGTGATCGCCTCCGCGATCATGAACTGGATCGCCTGGAACTTCCTTATCGGCCGCCCGAAGGCCACTCGCTTGGTGCTGTAATCGAGCGCAACATTCAACGCCGAGAAAGCGCCCAAGCCCGCCGCTGCAGACGTGAGACGCTCCGGCACCATGGTCTGGTTGAACACAAGCCCGCCCATGTTCAACTCGCCGAGGAGATTCCTTTTCGGAACCTTGACATCCCTGAACACGAGACGGCCTGTGCCTCCGCCCCGGCAGCCCATCAAGCCATAAAGGTACTCCGCCTCCACGCCTGGTCCCTTATCGATGATCAAAGCGCTGATCGTGTTGTGCGGGTGGGCGTTCTTCTCGAAATTAGTGCGGCAGAAAACCAGGAAGAAATCCGCCTCTGAGGCCGCAACGACAAACCGCTTCTGGCCGTTCACGATGAAATGGTCTCCGTCGAGAACCGCTTTCGTGGTCGCGCCGAAGAAATCGGAGCCGCCACGCGGCTCAGTGAGCGCTTCCGCGCTGACGACTTCGCCTTTGAGCAGAGGCACAAGGTACTTGGCTTTCTGTTCATCGGTGCCGAATGTATTGATGGCCTCGCCGACAATCGAAGGCATGACGTAGGCGCACCCGAGCGCGGCGCCCAGAACCCCTATCTCTTCTTCAACGGCGACCTCGGCCGTCCAGTTCAGCCCTCTGCCTCCCCATTTTTTCGGGAACCGGAGCCCGAGCAGATTCTTTTTGCCGAGCTTCTTGACGTACTCGCGCGGATACTTGATCTCGTCCTTGTCCATCTGCTTGATCAATTCCGCCGGCACGTCATTCTTTACAAACTCGCGAACCTCCATTTTCACTGCTTTCTCGACATCGGTAAGCATATAGTCGTACATGACAGCCTCCTCAACGTTATTTGTTTTGTGTTTGTTCAAACTGGTCCGCAACGGTTTCCGCGAGAACAAGCGTCCGGTTCTTGATCTCGTCAGGATTACGCCCCGGATAATTCACGAGACTTATCATGATGCCATTCATCGAAGCAAAGAAACTGTGGGCGAGAATTCGCGAATCGCCTCTGCCTTCGCTGTTCTTGAACATCACCTCCAGTTTGTCCATGATCCGGCGCAAAACTCCGTTGACCCTCTCGAGCGCTTTGCCGGAAAGCCTTCCCTCGAGCATGAAATGGCTCATCATTTGGAAGAACATTTTGTTTTCATGCAGGCAGTTAATATATGTCTTCGCCAGCCTGTGAACCGGTCGCGGCCCTCCTGCCTTGATCTCGGCATCGAGCCGGTCACAGATTTCGCCGGTTCCCGCTTCCAACAGCTCCACAAAGATGTCCGTCCGCATCGGGAAGTAGCAATAAATGAAGCCCACCGACACGCCGGCCTTGCGGGCGACATCGCGCATCTTGACACCTGAGATGCCGCGTTTGGAAAAAAGCTCCTGCGCGGCGAGAAGGATGATTTTCCGGCGTTTTTCCTGTTCTGATTTCTTGAGCTTCAGCAGCGTCGCATTGGCCAATTATAGAACTCCATTCATAATTGCGAACAATGTTCACTCTATCAACAAAAATCTACCCTGTCAAGCTGTCACATCGACAGAATCCGGACAAGACTATTTCCGGAACCGATTCTTCCCTTCTAGTAGTCTTCCGGGAATGGCGGGCACTGAATCGAGGAGTACGGATAAACCGCGACCTTGGTACCCTTTGAGTAGTCCTTCTTTAGCTCGTCCAAAAGGTCTTTCCACGTCTTGAAGATATGAGCTTTCTCCAGCGGAGAGAAGTATTCGGTATCAATCCTTGAATGATACGGATTAAGTATCAACGTTCGCCTGTATGGCGATTCCGGCAGCTTGCGCGCCATTGCAAACTGCTCTCCGCCGTATTCGCTCCCGAAACGGGCGTTGCCGTAATGGTGTATCTGTCCATCGGGACTGTAGCTGATGACCACGCCCTCGCCGTCCACCCGCGTCGAGAAATAGCACGGCCAGAGCGCTTTGCCCGCCTCGTTTTCGATCGGGAATGTGTTCGAAACCGTGATGTCGGAGTTGAAGGCCGGGTCGGTCGCGTAAAACTTCTTCCCGAACTTGACGCCTTCGTAGAATGAATCGAGCCCGTCACCTGCGAAGATTTTCACGATCTCGCGCTTCTCGTTGACAATGGCGTCAATCTTCATATCCAGTCCGACTATCTTTGCGACCTCGTGCGCGTCGTCTCGCAGGCAATTGCCGTAAACCTTCCCGAAGGTGAGCTCGGAAATCGAGCCGTCGGGATTGCGCGGGGTGACAGTCATATGATTGTAATTGATGGTCTCCATGCCGACGATACCAGGGAGGATGATCTTGAGGCCGCCGCTGAAGCCGGCGTCGACGTGGGGAATGATGCATCCGATGCCGATGCGAAGGTCACAGGAAGCGTATTCGCGGTTCACGAGAATGGGTGTTCCCTTGCTGGATTTTCCCATGTCAACCAACTGCCCGTGCGAATAATGATTGTAAACGGGGTAGTTCTCGACGATGTTCTCGCCGAGTTTCTTCGCGAGTTCATCTCGCGTCATCGCGCGGTGAGTCCCGAGAGCCGAGATGAACCGAATCTGGTCGGATGTTATGCCGGCCTTGCTGAGCACGGAAAGCACGGCAGGGATAATGTCCTTCACAGGAGTCGGCCGCGTGAGGTCGTCGAAGAGAATCACCACTCTCTTCTTCCCTTGTGCCAGGGCTGAGAGCGGGGCGGTCCCTATCGGGTTCTCGATGGCTTTCTTAGTTGAGTTCAGACCGATCGCCTTTGCGCCGTGCCCCTTCATACGACACTCCTGCACTTCCCAGTTGGCAGGGAATTTCAAGGTGAGGGTCTTGTCACCGAACCATGCCTTGGTAGGAATGTTGATTGCATTGTCCTTCATTGCCATATGCCTCCTCTTGAGCAAGCCTTGTTCCCTTTTGGGCACAACGTTCTTGTTGTTCACGCGCAGACCGGCGTTTATTCGGGGACACCATAGCGCATGGTGTCCCCGAATAAACGCGGAATCCCTCGCAATGACGATTCCCGTCAAGTCTTGACTATTATTTTAGTATCATTCTTGCCGTGGGTCAACCCGGCCATGGTTTCCGGCAACTCATCGAGTGAAATCGTTCGGGTTATGAAAACGGCGGCGTCGAGCTTCTTTTCCGCTACCCATTCCAGCACGGTCTCAAAATCCTCGTTCGTTGTCCCTTGACTGGCCTTGATGTTTATCTCCTTGATTATCCATGTTATCGGAATCAGTGATATCTCTTCGAAACAATTGCCCACCATGACGACCGTTCCACCTCTATTGACGGTTTCCATCGACTGAAGGATGGTCGCCGGTTTGCCGGCGCACTCGAACACGAGGTCGGGCGCAGAAGAGAATAACGATTCGAGACGCTCCGAGATATCCTCTGCGACAGGGTCAATCACGGCTAGGGCGCCCAATGAGGCAGCGGCTTTCTTGCCGGTCGGATTCATATCGGAAACAACAACGTTCCGGACCCCCGCAATCTTCAATGCGACCAGAACACTCAGACCTACCGGGCCGGCTCCAATTATCAGCGTCTTCGTGTCCGGCCTCGCAGCCGCCTGCCTGAAGACGTGGTAGCCGACAACGATAGTCGGTATGAGCGCGCCTTCTTCCATCGAGACTCCTTCTGGCAGCCTGAAAAGCGAGCGCGCAGGAACTTTGGTAAATTCGGCAAATGCACCCGGCCAATGAATTCCGAGGTTGGCTGCCCTGTCACAGAGGTTGCCGAGACCGCGGCGACAGAATCCGCACTCGCCGCACGCAAAGAGGTCATTCACGGTCACCCGCTCGCCGGCCTTCCACCCTTTCACGCCGGGGCCGACCTCGACTATCATGCCGCTGCATTCATGGCCGAGGGTCCAACGCGGGTTGTAAGCGCCATTTTCATAAAACTCCATATCAGTCCCACAGATGCCGCAGCTATCCACTTTCAACAACACCTCGCCTTCACCGGTAACCGGCATGGGCACATCATCAATAACCATATTGTGCGCGTCAATGAGAACGGCGGCTTTCATAGATCACAATCCTTTCGGCGCATCGGCGACCAAACAAAAGCAATCTCGTTGGTGGCATAAAAGACAAATGCAGAGATTGCCTCGCTTCCCTCGCAACGACGAGATCGGCTCGCTTTCTAAAGATTTAGCCATGAACCATAGACCCCAAACCATGAACCGATTCCATAACTGACCCATTCGGTCAGTTAATCACATTTTACCAATGTTCTTGCAGCTTGTCAAGGAAAAGAAGAAATGGGGAGCGACGTGTTAGACCCCTTTAAGATCGCCGGTGAATCCAGCAAAATGCGGGAATCCATTCTTCTACCTGCCGTGACATACGGTCAACACGCCGTCAAGACCTTACCCCAGCGACTAAGGGTTGCGTTTCCCGGAGGAGCTTTCGTATAATGGCGAAGTCGAAACGTAGGGGCAACTCGGCGAGTCACCCCTACAGAACGCGGGTACATATGTCGCGGAACTTGTCATATGTGCTGTTGCTTCGTCAACTTTGTCTTGTCCGTTCCCGCAAGGACGCAGTCACGCCGAGGCGTGACGCCCCTGCAAAAGCATGTGTGTATGCTTACAAACTCAAGCGTGACATGATACTATTGCCTCGGCAACCTTGTTTTTGTAGAGTCTCATAGGGCGCACTCCCACCGTGGCGGGGAACTCCTACAAGGATACGCGCCAAAACCCAAGAATACGCAAGGATGCGATTGTTACCATGCGCTGTCTAGCTCGGCTACCGGTTTTGCTCCTTGGACTCCAGGTCTTTTTTGCGTGCGCGCACTACCCCGCAAACAAGAGGGTTGAGAGCGTTGATATGGTCGCACAGCCGAGAGCGGCCAGTCCGGAGAGTTCGGATGATCTGTTGCTCATTCTGGCATTCTCCGGCGGAGGAACCAGGGCGGCCGCTCTTTCCTATGGAGTGCTCGAGGCGCTGGCACAAGCCAAGATTCCGGGTTCGGCATATGCCCTCGACGCTCACAACGGCGAAAGCGAGCGCAGGCTGCTGGATGAGGTCGATATCATCTCGTCCGTGTCCGGCGGAAGTTTCACTGCGGCCTATTATGGACTGCACAAAGATCGCATATTCGAGGATTTCCCGCGCCGTTTCCTTTACCGCGACGTGAATCGGGGCCTCATCCGGCAGGCACTCTCGCCCATCAATGTGTTGCGACTGGCCAATCCGGGTTTTGGGACGAGCGACCTGGCAGCGGAATACTACGACAGAATCCTTTTCGACGGGGCGACGTTTGGCGCGCTGCAAAAGCAGGATACCCCGACCCTTTTCATCCAGGCGACTGACATCGTCGATGGAATCTATTTTGGGTTCACTCCATACTATTTCTCGCTGCTCTGCTCCAATCTGGATGACTACCCTATCTCACGCGCCGTGGCTGCTTCTGCGGCGTTCCCGGGACCATTCAACGCGATCACTCTCCGCAATTACGCAGGCGCGTGCGGGTTCGAGGAGGAGCCGTGGATGATCGAGGCGCTTCAGAAGCGCGACACCACGAGCCGCCTATTTAACACGGCCAATCATCTGCACACCTATCTCGATCCGGAGAAGAAAGCCTTTGTCCACCTCGTGGATGGCGGTGTCGCCGACAACCTCGCTTTAAGGGGTCCCCTCGAGATGATCATGATTCGCGGCGGCATCAAAGGAGTATTCGGAGACATGCATGGCAGGAAGACTCGTCGGGTTGCTTTTATTATAATAAATGCCGAAAAGAAGCCTCAGACCGTTTATGGACTATCGAGCCAGGGGCCGGGGCCGCTTGGAATAATAGGTATCACGTCGTCTGTGATGATCAGCAGTTACAACTATGAGACGTTGGAACTCCTGCGCAGCTACATAAGAGAGTGGTCGGATGAAAGCCGGCGTCTGAACGGCAACGCTCAAGCGATCGAGTTCTATGAAATCGAGGTGGGCTTCAATGCCCTGCCTACCGAAGAAGAACGTGCGCGCTTCTCGAGTATACCGACGACTCTTAGTCTTCCGAGGGAAACCGTGGACGACTTGCGCGGAGTCGCCGGCAGAATTCTCTATGACTCGGAGGAGTTTCAAAGACTGCTGCACGACCTCGGCGGCGAAATCCCGGTCTCTCATTCCATGAACCCGTCCCGCTAACACATATTCCGCAGTCGGCGGCTATTGCAAACGGCACGGTCATAATGTATGCTTGTACAGGTCGTGGAAGGCACAGGCAATTGAGTCCAGCGTGTCGAGTTTCGGATTGGACCGGAGGAAAGGAAACAGAGTTTAATGCGCGTGCGCGCATTGTGGATTCTTGCGGGTTTCCTGCTTATTGTGGCCGGATGCAGCGCTACAGGCTATCAAAGAATCGGCAACGGGCATGCCCACGAGCTATCCTGCGAGGACATTTCTTTATCGCCCGGAAAGGACCCTGCCTGCGGCCCTCAAGCCCTCGCGCAGATATGCAAATTCTGGGGAATCGAGGTGGATGAACAGGACCTGCTGAATCAGACTCTGGGCGATGAGAGCGACGGCTCACGGCTTGGAACCCTCCGGGAGTGGGCGCAGGGGCATGGGCTCGAGGCGCAACTCTATCACGGCTCGCCGCAGGACCTCGCCGAGAAAGTCGCCGCCGGGATGCCGGTGATTGCCGTTCTGGATGTCAATCGGTACCCTGAGCTTCCCAATCCGCTGGTCCGAAAGAACTTCTGGGGGCATGCCGTCGTGGTCGCCGGGTTCGATGATGAGTCCCGGCAAGTGATTCTGTGCGACAGCGGAAAAACTGCAAGAATGTCCTACGGCAGTTTCTTCAGAGATTGGAAAGCCGCTGAATGGGTGACCCTGCTGGTGTGGCCCGGCGACACTGCTTTGTCCACGGAGACACGGTTGGACCCCGAAGCCGCAAGCAGAGATTTGGCGCGATGAATCGCGCCCCTACAAAGGTTTAGTGTATGTCCGGAGGGCCACAATTCGTTGCGCCCTTGTATTCAGCCAATTTCTGCCAAGATGGCGGGCGGGAATCACCACAGGAATTCAAGAGGCTGGAGGTAAGCCACACAAAGGAATGGAAGAAAGTAAAGTCTCTCGGAGAACCTGGCGGCCCTTGTGGCAGGGGTTACGCTTTGGCTGTGACTGTGCCGCACTATGTTTACTATTAATGACGGCGGCAGGTTGTGCCCGTGTTCCCTATAGAGTCGCGATTCCTGAAAGAGAAGGCGTTCAGCCTGCGGGCAAATCCGCAACAGCGGCAGATCATAATAAGGTGGGTGTAACTTATGAGTCAGCCGGCCAGTACGAGAAGGCAATCCGAGCGTACCGAAAATCTCTAGTCCTGGAACCGGAGAACCATGTTGCTCGTACAAACCTGGGAAATGTTCTTGGCAAACTATGCCATTTTGATAAGGCAGAAGAATGCTACCGCGATGTTCTGGCGAAAGACCCCGAAAACCTTGCGGCCATGAACAACCTGGCCTGGCTGCTTGTTTCCACCGGCGACACCCGGGAGTGCGAGGAAGGGATCAAGTTTGCCGGCAAATGTCTTTCGCTTGCTGAGAAGGCGGCCCCCGGCATACGTCCTTCTCTTCTGGACACGCTTGCGTGGGGCAATTATCGGCTTCAGCGTCAATCCGAAGCCCTTCGGCACGCTCGGTTGGCCGCCGATTTGCTTGGGGAAGAAGAACTGAAAAATAACCCGTTGATTTGGGGGCATTACCGTACAATTGTTGGGATTCAAGGCCGATGGGCGCAATGAATTGCGTTCCTATGGAGACGCATCAAGAAATGCGGACGTATTCTTGGACACTAACCCTGAACATGGAACCGTTTTTGCTAGGAGCAGCAGACCACGGCGGAGCGTGGTTAATCGAGAAAGTGGTACGCCTTAATTCGGGGACACGATGCAGCATCGTGTCCCCGAATTAAGGGAACCATAGCTGGCTTCCCAGTCCTCATTTTCACGAATACGATGACGTATCCGCTCAACCTCCGTAGGGGCGACCCGTCGGGTCGCCTCTACAAAATACGCTATAGGATTTAGGAAACTGACTGCTTGGGAGGTGATGTTGGCAACCACAAAACGGTTTTGGCAACCGGAAATCAACGAGGTTAGTCATATAACGGGCACAACTAAAGGAGGAAGAAGATGCCTAAGAATTCCGTCGCCGCTATGTTGGCTTTGGTTATGCTTCTTACAGCCCTCGTGTCGCCGTGCATAGCTGCTCCAATCGCTTCGTCAACAGGGGCCGAGGAAGGCGGGAAGGTCGCAACTCAACCGACTGTCTCAAGTCCCTCGGCTACGCCTGCCGAAACACAAGAAATGGATGAGACAGTTGTCGGCGAATTGGTTCAGGGAATCACAAATACTCAGCTTGTTGTAGGCGGTCTTGTTGTGATTCTTTTGGTGGCGGTAATTGTGGCGGCATCCTGATCGCGGGCGGATGATCCCGCGGCGCCATGTGATGTTTGCGAAAGAAACGGGATAAGGAACGAATAGGTTCACCCCACAGATATGGGATTTTCGGGGGGAGTTGGGTTTCCCGCTTTCGCGGGAATGACAAGAAGAAGCGAGAATGACGAAAAGAAATGGAAATGACAAAGAGTACTGGAAAGGATGAAAAGGAAAGGGGGATGCTCAAGTGAAACACAGAGTCCTGTCTTTAGCCATGATACTGATTATGCTGATCCCGACGTCGGCCATTTTCGCGGCCCCGCTGGTATCGCAGCCTGCAGAGACCAATAACAACCAGATGGAAAAGGGCGATGTGCAATCGCTTTCCGGGCCGGACACGCCGGGGCTCAGCCGGGATCAGCAGCAAATCGAGTCGCTGCAGGTCGGCGAGATAAGCGAGAACGCATTGTGGATAGGACTGGGAATCGTAGTCGTGCTGGGAATCGTGCTTGTCGCATCATGATTCTCGAGGAAATAGTGACGGAACTTGATAAACTTCGGCTCGGCAGGGTCGGAATGATAGAGACCTGAATGAGCCATAATTAACACTAGAGGAGAAGGCAGATGCATGACGTTTATGTCGTTGGGGCCGTGCGCACCCCTGTGGGACGTAGAAACGGCTATCTGAGGGAATGGAAAGCCCCCGAGTTATTGGGGGCGGTATTGGACGAGGCGGTAAAGCGAATAGACCTCGACCCGGGTCTTGTGGAGGAAGTCATAACCGGCGCGGTGTACCAGGTCGGCGAGCAAGGCGCTACAATTGCCCGCACCGGCGTTCTTGCCTCGAAGTTTCCGGAGAGCGTGCCCGGAGTTTCCGTGAATCGGCAGTGCGGCAGCAGTCTCACTGCGCTCCAGCTCTGTTGCGGATTGATTGCGTCCAACACGATAGACGTTGCGATAGCGAGCGGAATCGAGTTGATGAGCAAATATCCGATCGGCTCAGACGTCGGCGGCACGCTTCCCGATGGTCGGCCCCAGGGAGACCCGTATGGAGAATATTACTTTGAGCGGGTCAAAGGAAAATTCTACAATCAGGCTCAGGCCGCGCAGGCGATTGCCGAAACATGGGGCATCACCAAACAGATGTGCGATGAATTTGCCGTGGCAAGTCACAAGAAGGCTCACCGCGCCACGGTCAATGGGCACTTCAAGAATGAGATTATGCCCACGAAAGGGCTCGACGGCGACGGCAAGGAAATAGTCCGCGACACCGATGAGACCGTTCGTCCGGACACTTGCATGGAGAAACTCGCGACTTTGAAACCCGTTCTCGGAACCGATTGGATTACCGCAGGCATCTCCAGCCCGGTGACTGATGGCGCCTCGGCGGTGGTGCTCATGAGCGGGCAGAAAATGAAAGAACTGAAGATGACGCCGCTGGCTCGAGTCGTGGCCAACGCAGTGGTCGGCTCGGACCCGATACTCATGCTGACGGGCCCGCTGGTAGTCACTCCGAAAGTGCTCAAGAAAGCCGGCATGAAGATGGGTGACATCGACGTCTTTGAAGTCAACGAAGCCTTTGCGCCGGTTCCTCTGGCCTGGGCCAAGGAGCTGAAAGCCTCAATGGAGAAACTGAACGTGAACGGCGGGGCCATGGCTCTCGGGCATCCGGTGGGCAACTCAGGTTGCAGACTGAGCATAACGGCAATAAACGAATTGATCCGAAGGAAGGCAAAGTACGCTCTCGTTACGTTGTGCACCGGCGTGGCAATGGCGCCGGCAACTATCTTCGAACGCTGCTGAACGCCTGTTTTCAAGTTCAAAATGTACATTGCCGAGTTCCATCTCGACGCGGGCGGAACATTCGGCAATCTGACACAGAAAAATGGGGACACGATGCCGCATCGTGTCCCCATTTTTCTAGTCGATTGCCTGTATTCTCCATTGGGACTTGCCGGTCTTGGTGAGTGTGAACTTCTGGTCGGCGTCGAGGAAAGTGACCGAACGGCCTGTCTCGGTAAGTGTGCCGGACATTTTGCGGTGAAGAGCCAGCACAACGCGATCCCCGGCGTTATCCTGCACTCTCACGGATGAATGCGATTCGGTAATGTTGTCAAATTCACTGAACAGATTCTCCGCTTTCTCCCTCTGTCTTCGGACGAATGCGGTATCGGATTGATCCAGTAATGAAACAAATGCCCCCACGTTTTCTTCTTGCATCGCTGTTTTCAGGGAAGTGAGCAGGCGCTGAGTCTGCTCGGCAAGAGTGGGCGTCTTCGCCTTCGTCATTTCCATCTTAACCTTCAGAGACGTCATTGCGTTGTTCCAGCAGACGGCTTTGCGTTCGACCGGCTTATAGCCATCCTTCTTGAGGAGGACCTTGTGTTCGCCTGCCGGCAATCGCCGGAGAACGAGCGGAGTGACACCTTCTTCGACACCATCCAGGAACACCTTTGCTCCGTTGGGATTCGACCTTATCTTCAGATCGCCAAGTCTCGGCTGTTCGGGTTCGAGGGCTTCTTGAGTATTACCGGCGCGAGCATCATCGCTGTCAGTTGCCTGTGGATCAGAGGCGGGTTGCTGTGTTTCATCGGTCACGGTTGCTCCGGAAGCTTCAGATGCAAGCGTCTGTGACTCCGGTGTTGCAGACACGGGTGTCTCAGACACGAGTGTCCCGGACCCGGGTCGCGCGGATTCACTGTTTTCGGTCCCTGTCAGCGGCGCCTGTTCGGCGGAAGGAGAGGCATACCCGGCGTAAACGTTTGGGTCAGGTGTGCGACGAGATTGTGTCTCCGCCAGGGTGGAGCTTGTGTAAAGCTTCGCAAACAAAGCGTAGAAAGCCGAAAACAGGACGACATAGATAGTGACGGCAGTAAGGAAAGTGAATATGCGCTGGCGCGGCTGGCATCCATAAACGTACGACATGATGTCGTGAGTGCTGCGCAGCCTCGCGGCGTCATTCCCCCGGAGTCTGTCTTCGGCCTTGATGGGGGAGCGGGAATCCTTTTTATCAAGTCTGACCTTGGGCTTTGGACGTCCAGGTTTATGAGGAAGTGCGACTTCTGGCTTTGTCGGTTTGCCGGATGAGATACTTGTAGTCATTGCCGCCTCTCAAACGGAGTGCTCTTCTGGCTCGCCTGTGGTGAGCTATCGCTTTAAATGGCAATTATCATGCCGTATAGGCTGAGGCAGCAATGCTGACGTCGTAACATGCTGGAATGCGAGAGGATAGCAACACAAAGAGAACGATTGGCGGAAGTTCGAGACTTTCCCAACCGGCGTGGACATATTACAATTCTGAATTTCCGGAGCGTAGTTCTTGCGGCATTGAGTATGGCTGAGCAAGTCACGGCGCTCCAATCTTATGCTTGTATTTTCTTGAGCAGCCACGCCATGTTCTCGCCGAGCAACCGCATGGTCTGTTTGCCTTCTTCGTCGGTTTCCACGTCGCCTTTTTCGAGACCGAAACCCATGTTCCAATAGTTCGAGCCGGGGACGATCATTTGGCTGATGGTGAAAAAGTGGTTTATGGTGTCGAATGCGTGGATTGAGCCGCCCCGGCGGACCGCCACCACGGCTGCCCCCACCTTGCGTCTGAATATGTCGCCGTTGGCCTTGGCGACGAGGCCGCACCTGTCAATCAACGCCTTAATTTCTGCGCTGACATCGGCGAAATAGGTCGGCGACCCTATAATGACGCCGTCCGCCTCGAGTATCCCGGAAAGGCATTCGTTGAGGTAATCGTCGTCAAAGGCACACCGTTGATCCTGATTGCCGAAGCATCCATAGCAGGCTCTGCAACCATGAAGTTCCTTCCCGGCCAGTTGAATGAGCTCGGTCGATATGCCTTCATTCTGGAGTTCCTGCAAGACGATATTGACGAGCATTGCGGTGTTTCCATCTTTGCGCGCGCTTCCATTGAAAGCAACTACCTTCATCGCCTATTCTCCTTCTGGGGAACACGAAATTAGCCAGTTACACGAATTCGAAAGTTACCTTATGGAATGGATTTCGTCCAGTACCACAATCTCCGGCGGACCAGCGACAAAGGACATTGATTTTTCCATGAATTCCTGGAAATGCGGCGTGGAGCCGTGCGCGCCCAAAGCGGCCATGTCTTTGTAACGTTCCATGAAGACCAGTGTGTCAGGATTGTTCTGGTCAATGTTGACCGTATAATGCAATGTGCCTTTTTCCTCGGCCACTTTGGCCATGAGGGTCTTCACTTCCTTAAGTGCAACTTCCTTGGTTCCTGGTCTCACGGGTATCTTCGCGATGACAGCGATCATGTTTCATTCTCCTTCGTTGTGCGCAATCTGATCTTCTCCAGCAATGATTCGGGTTTGCTTCAAACGGCGAGGTCAAATCATATATCGAACGGCGGGGCGAAGTCAATGTGGGCTCGGCCCGCGGGGGCAGTTATTGCGTGTCAGAGATTTGTTGATTCTTGTGTGCGCTGATTCTCAAAAGAAAACGCCGGCGCCGGCGATGAGAATGCCGGTGACGAAAAGGGTTATCCAGCAGAGTTCTCCAAAAACGTCGAGGAACCGTTCCAAGGGGTATGTATTGAAGTTGATGACATCATTGGCGGATGATGCGATAATGCGTGTCGCTTCCGCTTCCTGATCGTGCAGAGTTCGGATGAAGTTTCTGAGGTCTTCAATGGGACTTGTCCCTTCCGCCTCCGCTGTTTGCTCGGTCCGTCCGTTCGCGGGTATTTGCTCGCAGATTGCATCGGACATCGAATGCACGAAAGCGATAGCCCGCCCGCAGTGAAGTTTGGCTGGAAGAGTGGCCGGGGAAAACTCACTCGCATAGTCTGCAAGAATATTGTCTGCCATTGGTGATGTCCTCCTGAGAAAGAGGAAAGACGAAAGGAATAAGACGAAAGGGGAAATCAAAAAGAAACAGAATCGTCTTTGGTTCCAAGCTTCGTCTTTCTTCTTCAGTTAACCACGTCCATTGTGTTCGCCCAGCGCGTTCGACGCTGAGGATCATGTGGGGCCGAAAGAATCGAAAGAGCAACGCTCGTGCCAAAGGCCGCAGACTGGTGACGGCAAACTTATATGATATTGTCAGGCATATATTTGCAGCTATTCAGAAGAGATCGCGAGTGATTGAGCGATTGACGTGGTATGGTCAATCTCTTGTCATTAGCGGACACATCGGAACAACATTGATACGCCCAAAGGCTGCTGTTTATCATCCCGCTTCGATATGAGCCATAAGGCGATCGACGTCTTCTTTATTGTTGTAGAAGTTCAATCCCGTGATCAGGCAGCCGCGCATTGCGTGCGCGAGGATTGATTGTCCTTGCAGTTCTTCCGCAAGATCGAGCGGGTCTTGCTTCGGCAGCCGGATGAGCACAATTCCCGACCATTCGTTTCCCTTGCGAGGGCTCGTGATTTCGCATCCCTTGGCCTCGGCCTGCTCGCACAAGTAGTCGGTCATCTCCTTTAATCGCCGTTCGATATTGTCGATGCCGATTTCCTCTATGAGGCTGAGGCCCGCATTCAAGGCCGCGATGCCGACCAGGTCCTTGCATCCCTCTTCGTATCTGCGCGCGCCTCGGGCCGGTTCCTTGTCATACGACGAAGTGTCGTAGTCGTTTCCAATTTCCTTCTCGAGACTGCCCCATCCGATATGGACCGGGCGCAGTTTCTCAAGCAGAGATTTCCGGCAATAGAATATGCCAAGGCCAGGGAGCCCGAGAAGGGCTTTGTGTGTTCCGGCTGATAGACAATCGATGCCCATCTCGCGCACATTGAGCCTGATGGACCCCAGGCACTGAATCGGGTCAACCAGGAACACGATGTCTCGCTCGTGGCAGATTTCAGAAATTGCCTTTAAGTCGCACCGCTGGCCGGTGTCGAACTGTGGCCAACTGACTGCGACCAGCCGGGTGCGGTCCGTGATTCCTTTCTTTATGGCTTCCGGCGTGATGCGACGATTGTCCTGCTCAACGAGAACGACCTTCATTCCGTAGTGCTGTTGCGCCAGAAAGGGATATACAAGACTGGGGTATTCGCGCCGGGTAAGCAGCGCCTCATCGCCTTGTTTCCATGGAATAGACTGCGCGAGCCAGAGGACTCCTTCAGCCGTGTTGCGGCTGAATGCCACCTCGTCAGCGTCGCAGCCAATCAGCCGGGCGACTTTCTCGCGGGTTTCATCTATCAGCGGCTTTGAGAGCGCCATGGGGATGGCCGCCAGACTTGCAAGCTGGTCAATCATTTCATGTGCGGCATCCGCCACGGGCTTTGGCAGCGGCGACTTGGCGTTTGCCAGGAAATATGCAAAGTTTTCGGTGATAGGAAAGAGCTTGCGCGCTTGCTCAAAATCAATAGCCATAATGCCTCCGAAGAAAGAAGGTTCTCGGTTTCAGGTTTTAAGTTTGGGGGCGAATCCGCAGCTTATTCGGGGACACCTTGCGGTCCCGCCGGAGGCGGGATCCCCGAATAAGCTCATACGCGCAAGTATATTACAATGATCTCGGATATTCAAGACTGACGACGCCACCGAATTGCTCTCTCCGGCGAGACTGTCCCATAATTGGCCGGAAAATTTCTCTGACAGGGTCACTGCAGAATTCCATGAGGTCTCCTCATTTGCGGTTTCATTCCGCATTCATCATTCATCACTCATCATTCCCTGGTTGATTCTCTCTTTGCGCCCTTTGCGCCTCGGGTCTGCGACCCTTTGCGGTGAACGAAGCTGTTTTGGACAACAGTGCGCCGGGGTATTGTCTAACCGGAAAAAAGATGATAAAATTATGCCCATAAGGAGGCTCTCCGGCAGAAGAAACCGTCCCCCTAATCCAGTGCAGATCAAGCTCAACAGAGTCCCGCAGCCTGCCTTTTTCAGTCTCCAGGTTAATTCTAATCAAGAGCAGTAGGCGCAGTTTGCTTTGCCAGGGGGGAAAGAAGGTGACGTAATGCGGACTGCAAAAGGAGAGTATTCAGTTCGTCTGGAGCTTGAGAAATATGACTTCCCGGATGTGCCGCCTGAATCATGTCATCTTGATCTGTCTGTCAATCCGGGAGAAGAGGTAAAGGATGGCGACCTCTGCTATGCTCCGTGTCTGAATCAGGTGATGTGGTCGAAGAAGAAAGCGTTGAAAATCCCTCTTCATAAGATTGTGTCGGTAACCTGTCCTTCCGAACTCGCGGTCAAACGTCTTCCCGATCTGCTGTTCGTGAAGGGCGTCTTTAATTACTCGACAGACGGGTGGCGAGATAGATATGCTTCCTAATTGAAATCCCGAAGGCGTCTTCTTGCTTCGTTTCCGGATTGCGCCAGAATCCGGAGATGCGTGGATAAGTATTGGGGAGGGATATCCCTATTCCCCGACCAACAAATATCGCATTGGTCGCGCTGCATAGCGGCAACCAAGAACCTAAGCCACAGAGCGCCCTGAGTCCACAGCGCGGCACAGCCGTAACCAAACAAAAACAACGGCAATCGGGCGCGACAAATCGCGCCCCAGAAAATCGGGGACACGATGCGACATCGTGTCCCCGATTTTCCTCATTCATGTCTGTAGGGGCGCAATTCATTGCGCCCTTGTGATTTCCAGGTAGGATGTCGTGCGAAATCACGACAAGATTCACGATTTCAAACGTAAGTACTTCGGAGTTCTCAGAGACGTGATCTGCGTCGGAGTGTAGAAAAAGGCTTGTCAATAGCCGGTTGGCCGGACTTCGTAAGTTGTTCCCCCTGTCCCGGAATGATTAGGGCCTGATTCCCAAATGGAATCGTTCTTTAGAGACTTCCATTCGAATGATTTTCCGGAAGGTATGTCCGTGACTGCGCACTGCCAGATATCACCCGGCGACCATGTGCACGATCTCCCCGGAGCGCTCCAATCATTCAACTGAGGAATGCTCCCCCTGATTGATATGAAGTTGCCGAATCCAACATCCTCATGAATCTTGAAAACGGTCTCGGCTCCTCCGCCTGAACTCTTTGTCCAGATCTTATAATCGCCGTACTCAGCCCGTATGGAGCATCCCGCAATGCCGGCATCATTCGGCTCCCATTGTTTCGGACCTATCTTCACAATCAATTTGTTGTCCACTTCGGCGGCGTACAGATCTTGCTCTGCCCGGATGATCCACACTGCGGATGTATTGGTAATCCCCTGTTCCCTCCTTATCCTGCACAATTCCTTGATCTTGTCGTGAATGACCGGCCCTTTGTCATAGAAGTGCTGCCAGTAAATACACGGCACGCCGGGATGAGTCAGGATATACGCATAACCCTCCAAGAGCCTGTTGTCGGGAAATGGCTTAGGATTGTTATGAGGCGGATACGTGTCGTGATTGTCGAGAAAGGTGACCGCTTTTGTGGGCCATCGCCCCATAAGCCCCGGCAAAGCGCCTAGCACCGTGAAATTATTTGTCCCAAAGTTGTTGGTCAGGACAACCTTGGAAGGAAAGTCGAATGCGGCGGACTTTTTCGCATCGTCCGTGTGCGAGGCGTTTATCCAGGCAATGATATTGTTCGTCACTTCTTCGTCCCAAAATTCGCCGACCGACCAATAAGGATTTGTGGCATCGTTATACTCCTTCACACGGTCCGCAGAGAAACCCTTAACATAGTCATATCGCCAGCCGTCAAAGCCGACAGAGTTCTTCATCCAAAACATCCATTCCTTGAATTGATTCCTCACATTCGCGTTTTGATGAGCGACGTTGGGAGGAAACCCGGATTCACCATCATCGTTTCCGCCGCCCCCACCATTCATCGAAATAATCTCGGGAGGATCGCAGTCGCTCTTGTTTCCCCAGAACATTTTTCCGCTTGCGATCTTCCCCATGTCATCTCCCCAGGATATCCATTCGTCGCAGTCGTTCTTCTGTCTGGGACCTCTGTGATTCAAAACTATGTCGGCTATCACTTTCAATCCTTTGCCGTGCAAAACATTGATGGCGTTTTGAAGCTCTTCTCGACTTCCATAAAGGGTTTCGCTGCCGCCGTGTTTATACCAGTTGGCGGTGTAGCGCGGCCAGCCGTCCTGCACCCATTGCTCGTATTCCCCGAGATCGTAGTAATCCATCGGGACGTACCCGCAAGCCGAGAACGGGTCTCCCTCCTCGTTCAGGTCCCATCGCGGCGTTTTCGACGCGGGAGGCATCCACACCATTGTTATGCCCGCTTCCTGGATATCCTGAGCCTTCGAAGCAATCAAATCATACCAGGCTCCGTGTTGCCCGTTGTTCTTGGCCTGCCAGTGGAACGCCTG
>JACRIR010000037.1 GCA_016215705.1 Candidatus Poribacteria bacterium
CTCCTCTCTCTCACCCTTCAGGCGTGGTGGGGGACCGGAGGCAGCCGCTTGTCTTCACAGTTCAAAACATGCGCGCGGGAAGGAGCGCATGGCCAAACAATCAACTCCACGCCCGGGCGTGGAGCCCCAGGCTTCCTTATCAAGATCAAGGGGAACGTCGAGCCCCAGGCTTCTTTATCAATGGGAACACGAAAGGACAACAACCAAAGCACACTGCTCACAACACGTACGGTGCAACCACTTGACCGTAAACCATAAACCGTGAACCACGAACCATAAACCATGAACCATGAACCATGAACCGGTGACAGTAGACCGTGAACCACAAACTGACGGAGACCTGTCTCTTGCGCCAGATACTTCCTTGTTGACATTTAGGCTTGAAAGCCAATAGAATTTGTCAGGTCTCCTGGTGTACATGAAACAAGATCGGAGGGCCAAAGCGTGTTCTCGCTCATAATCGTTCTTATCCTGCTCTTCATCTTTGCTATCATTGCCATTCTCATCTGGCCCGTTCTCGGCGACGGCAGCGAATGCCTTCCAAACGCCGAAGAACTCCGATGGTTAAGCTCGACCGCGATTGCCAACGATGAGAAAGGACGCCAGTCATTCGGGCGCGCCTCGCTCGAACGCCGCGGTGGACTAAGCGTCCTCAAACTGTGCGGCTCACACTACGAAATGGGATACCAGCACGGGATTCTCCTAAGAGACGATATCAGGGGAGGCGCCGTTCCTTTTTATGCAAGACCGACCGAGAACTTCCCGCCGTTCAAACACATGAATGCAATCATGCGAAAGCTTCTGGCCCTATACTTCGATTGGACCATATACCGGCCTTTGCTCAAGTGTTCACCACGACAATACCTGGCCGAACTGAAAGGACTGGCCGATGGAAGCGGTCTGCCATTTGCCGAAGTCCTTCGAGGCAACATGCTCTCCGACTTCAACATGAATCTCATCAAGGTCCTCGAAAAGAAAGCCCTCAAGAAAGTGGGGGAAACCGGCTGCACCAGCTTCGCCGCATTCGGCAAGGCGACTACCGACGGCAAGCTCGTCATGGGCCGCAACACCGATTACGCAGGCGGCGGCCTGTGGGACACACATCAAACCGTAGTCTTCTACGAGCCCGACGACGGCTATAAGTTTGTCAGCGTTAGCTCGGCCGGCCTGATCAAATGCAATTCGTGTATGAATGAAAAAGGAGTCTGCCTCGGCGCACATTTCCTGTTCCTCAACGACACCAGGCCCGACGGCGTCAGTTTCACGTTCCTCGAAATGGATATCATGAAGAAAGCGTCCTCGGTCGAAGAGGCGCTCGCAATTGTGAAACAGAATCCACGAGCTGGTGCATTTGCGTTCTTGCTGGCTGACGGTAAGTCAAATGAGGCCGTCGTCGTTGAGGCAAGCGCAAACCACGTCGGCGTGCGCCGGCCTGACGACAGCATAATATGGGAAACGAATATGGGCACGACCGACGAGATCAAACCGGTCGACGTGCTCCTCAGAAACGGAATCGGCAAAAACCCCATCGCGCGCTTCGAGCGTATGCGCATGCTCGCGAACGAGAACAAAGGCAGAATCAATCCCCAACTGGCGGCTCAATTCATGGGCGACCACATGGATATGTGCTCCGATAGCCTGCGGCCGGCCGGCGGGATAATTTCGCAAGCCTCGAATCTTACCAGCGCAGTATTCAGCCCGGCCACTTTCGACTTCTGGGTGGCCGATGGTCTCGCGCCGGTCTGCAACAACACTTATACCGGATTTAACTTTGTGCGCGAACTTTCCGACAGCGACCCGAAAGTGGAGCCGCCAACGCTTGCCCCGAATGACTATGTCAAGACGCTGGACTACAAGGGACTCAGAAAATTCTATGAGGCCGCAGTGAAATTCATGATCCCGCCGACGGATGAAGAGGCGGCGCTCGGCAAACTCGAGGAAGCCGCCGCGCTCAGGCCGCGGGAAGCTGTCTACCACAGGATGGCGGCGAAATTGTCGTTTCGGCTTGGCGAAACTTCCCATGCCGCAGAACATCTTAAACGCGCTCTCGATTGCGTTCAGAGCCCGAGCGAACTCGCACAAACCCACTTGCTCCTCGGATTTGCGAACGACCTTCTGGGCAAACGAAATGAGGCGGCAAGCTGTTATGAGTCCGCTCTGAAAGTCCCGAACTCGGACAGGAACGGCGTCCTTTCCGCCGTCAATCCGTTTGTTCTTGCCGATGCGAAGAAGCACCTGCAGATGCCTTTCACCGCGAATGATGCAAAGAGAATCGAGATAAGCTTCGAACTTACGAGCAAATATGACTTGTAAAAAGGGGAAAAGGCGAAAAGGAAAGATAAAAATGTCCTTCGGATTCCCTTGCCGTCATTCTGAGCGAAGCGAAGAATCTCTCTCCTGCTCACGAGCCAAATGAGGTGGGGATTCTTCGCTTCGCTCAGAATGACGAGATGGAGTACCGTCTTGGACTCCAATCCAAAATCCAAAATCGGATGATTCGTGTTCCACTTCTTCTTGGAGGAAAGACCAATGCCGAAAGTGAAAGTCAGTGACATCGAAATGTATTACGAATGCATGGGAGAAGGCGCGCCTGTAGTGCTCGTGACCGGCTATGGCATGGACCATTTCGCGTGGGCGATGCAGACGCCGGCCATTGCAGAAAACCACAAAGTCTACATGGTTGACAACCGTGGAGTCGGCCAGACCGACAAACCGAAAGGTCCATATACAATAAAAATGATGGCTGATGACCTCGCAGGTTTCTTCAAGGCCCTCGGCATCGAGAAGGCGCATTTAGTCGGGCATTCGATGGGCGGAATGATTTCACAACAATTTGCGCTCGACCATCCCGCGATGCTCCGTAGCCTCACACTCGCCGCCACCGCCTGCCGTATCCCACAAGGCGCACATATTCTGCTGGGGCTCTGGACCGACATACTCGAAAAGCTCGGCAACGAAGGCTTCGTGAACAACGTCATCGGGTGGTGTTTCACATTCGATTTCATCGATAAGCAGTATGAGATGCTGATGACGCTGCGGCAGATGTCGCTGGATCACCTCAGCGATGTGCCTCTCCTGGTAGCGCCTTTCAGGGCTCAATGCGCCGCAATCACGGCATTCAATGTCGCCGACAAAATCCGCGGCATCAAGACGCCGACTATGGTGCTGGTCGGCAAGGGCGATATCTTGACGCCGCCTGGCTTTTCAGAAGATATCGCGGCGCGCATTCCGGGCAGTTTCTTGAACGTCATCGAGGGCGGTCACGGCTTCAACAGCGAAGTCCCCATGGCCTTTAACCACGCGTTGCTGGAGTTCTTCGAGAAACACTAGGCAGGGAAAGTCTTCACCGCAAAGGACGCGAGAAAAGCACAAATAGATGGGGCGCGTTCGCTTCCTGATCCCGACTCTCTCATGCCGTCACTGACAATAGACGCGAGTTGTCAGTGGGATGGCGCTGCAGTCCGGGCCTTGCGCCGTTCCCGTTTCCATCCGAGCCGTTGTGGCCGTTGCCACCGTCGCCGTTCTCGGGAACGTATTCCGCCAACGCTTTTTCAAAATCAATCTCGGCCCATGCCGACCGCAGGTTACTCAGAATGGTCAACACATTATCGAGCAGCCGGGTCTCTTTGGTAAAATTCACTTCAATCAGGCGGCCTATCATATAGACGTACAGGCGCTGAAGATTCTTCGCTACGTCTCCGCCTTCTTCCACGTTGAGGATGCGAAGCAACTCGGTGACAATGTCGCGGGCTCGCACGATCGACTTGTAACTTTGAGGATAATCCTTCCTTCCGATCGCGTCCTTGGCCTCGGTCGTGAATTTGATGGCGCCGTCGTAGAGCATGAGGATGAGCTCTTTCTGGCTCAACCCGTTAACATGTTCCTCACGATAGCATTTCGCCGCCTTCACCTGAACGATGTCGTTCTTCTGCTGCTTGCCCGTCATCTCATTTGCCCCCGCTACTGAGAATAACTCCACACTATTTCTTGCCGAGTTTGTCCATTGTCGGCAGGTTTGACAGTTGTTGCACGAGGAAATCCCCTTGCGATGTCATTGTGGCCAACGCCGCCTCGAGCCGGGCGAATTGCTCGACCAAATCCTGTCTTTTCTCGTCGAGCCGCTGTTCCATATCTTCGATGTCGGCGTCGAGTTCATCTATTTTTCGCGTGAAGGTGTCCACCCGCGACGTAACCCGCCCGTCAACGGGGTCGGTCAAGAAATCGAGCTGGTCGCTCAGTCGGGCTGCAATGCCGTCTATCACTGTCACGACAGCCTCGGAGTCCGACAAATCCACCTCGGCGGACATTAGCGTCACAAGAAGCGAAAGGCCGTCGGTGGTCGCATTGCCAAGGTTTCCCTTAAGTATTTGTCCCTTGCCGGTCGCCGCCTCGCCATTGATTGTGCCGGCGACGTCGTTGCCCGCCGTCGCAACGGCGTCCGTGAGACCGAGCGCCGCAAAGGCGCTGTTCGCGGGTTCCGTGCCTAGTTCCACCTTGGATGAGGAGCCGTAACTGGATGAAGTAAACACGAGATGTCCACCGGTGAATTCTACCGTGATGTCTCTGCCCGCGAGTTGCGAATCGGCGTCGAGTTGCGCCTGTATCTCGTTGGCAAGCTCCTCTCCCGTGTTGTATGTTTGCGCGGTCAGAGTCAAAATCGAGCTTTCCTTGTTGTCAACCTTCAGCCGAATCTGGTTGTTTCCACTCGTAAGTGTTACCGGAAAACTGCCGAGATCGACGCCCTCGAGTGTTCCATGCGTAGCGGCAGAAGTTATGTCAACCACAAAGCCGGAACTGCCCAGAACGGTCCTGGATGTCGAGGAAATGTAGGTAACATCCGAATTCGACGTGGCGAAGCTTGTGGAAAACAAGTCCATGACGCCGTCGAGATTCGATGCGAGGGCTGTCTCGAGTTTGGCAGAGTCAAGAACGAGACTGCCGGTCTCGCCGACTGAGGTTATGCCGATTGCCGCCAGTCGATTCATATCGCTCGGTAGGCCGGGGATGACGCCGGTTGCAATTCGCCGCAGATCGTTCTGCGCCGTCACGAGGAGCGAGTCGCCGATGAGTAGACCGGCCTCTTCTGTGGTAGTGTCATACCGAAGCTGATCGTTCAAGAAATCTATGACTTGATTATACGAGTCTACGAAGCCTTCAATGGCAGTCCGAACGGCTTCGGTATCATTTGCCACCGTCAGCCTGACAGTTGTCGCAGGGTCTGCCGAGTTCAGATTCAGCGTGACCCCCGGAATGACATCTGTGAATGTATTGGTGGTCCCCCTTATTGTGATAGGCGCGCCGCCTCCTGAACTGCTGCCCAGCGTTATCGAAGCGTCCTGCGCAACCTGGATAGTGGGCACAAACGTGTCAACGGAGAAGTAATCTCCGGCGGTGAGCGTGCCGCTGTCGCTGAAAGCTACGGAAACGCCGTCTTCCATGAGCGTTCCCGCGGAAGAGGTGAGGAACCCCGCGCCGCCGTTGTCCTCGAACGTGAGTCCGCCATCGGTTGAATAGCGGAACGTGGCGGCGCCGACGGCGCCGCCGGACATAATCTCAACGAGAAAAGTCTTGTTCTCGTTCCCTGTGTAAGTTCCCAGTGCTGTGGCGTTTCCCGTGTACGAAGAGCTATTGCTTTCGCCGACTTCGACCGCATCGATGCTGTTGTTCTCGAAGTCGGGCGCGGTCCCCCCAGTGAGGTCCAACGTCGCCTCAATGGTATTGGCAGCGCCGCTCACCGAACCGGTCAGCAGTAATCGATACGGATTAGAGGCACTGCCATCATTAATGATTGTCGCCGTGACACCTGCATCGGCATTATTGATAGCGTCTCTCAATTCGCCGAGCGTGTCGTTCCCTTCGTCTATTTCTATTGTGGTTGCGGTTCCCGAGCCGACCCGGATGGCCACTGTGCCCGTCCCGATGCTCGTCGTGTCCGTGTCCGCAAAACCTTGCGAGGCCAATTGGTGCGCCTGCGCGAGTTGATTGACCCTGATAAAGTGAGTGCCGGGGGCAGCATTGCCGGTGACTGTAGCGGTAAGCAGGGACTCGTTGCTTGAGGTGACAGCCTTTGTCTGGAAACTATTCTGTTTAGAGAGGGACGTCGCCGAAATGCGAAACGCCAGGAGGAGCCCGCTGAAACTCTGAATGGCTGTGAGCTTCGCGGTCTCTTCCGCCTTCGTGGCAGTCACAAGGTCGATGCGAGTCTGCTCCACCTTGATCATCGCATCCACGATGGAATCCCAGTCTATTCCTGTGTATATTCCGGAAAAGGTTATGCCACCCATCGCGATCCCCTTTGCTTATCAACCGCTTTCGTCAAGGAGGATACCGACAATGTTGCGTATCTTCGCGTAAACGTCCAACAACTCCTGGGGCGGAATCTGGCGAATAACTTCGCCGTTTTCATCCAACACCTGAACGGCAGACCGTCCGCTTTCCTCATCGCGGATAAAGTTGAGGCTGCTTCCGATCTCGTGCAGGTACTTGTTGATTCCGTCAAGAGTCTTCTCCATCTCAGCAGCGTCCACTTCTACAGTTTCCGTCTCAGCGACGGTTTGCGACTGCGTTGCGGACGCAAACTGCGATGTCGCTGGCGGGCTGCTTACAACTCGACGATCGGTACTGACGCCGGACGTTGTTCTTCCAGCAGCCGGGTCAAGGCCTGGGTAGCCTGCCTGATCTATCCTGATGCCCATCAGATTCTACCTCCTTGGGTTTCAAGCCGCGCATTGAATCCGCGCGACCTTGATCCCAAATGGGCCGTTAGGCCGAACTTACCCCAGCAACTGAAGTACCGTCTGTGGAATTGCATTCGCCTGCGCCAATACAGACACGCCTGCCGACAGGAGTATCTGGTCCCTTGTGAATGAGCTTATTTCCGCCGAGATATCCACGTCTCTGATCGTGCTCTCGGAAGCGGCCAAGTTCTCCTCCGCGATATTGAGGGAGCGCAAATTCGTCTCGAGCGTATTCTGCTGGAATGCGCCCAACTTTGCGCGCAGCCTCGAAATCTCGTCGATCGCCTGGTCGATGAGCGTGACAGAGTCGTTCGCGCCCTCGACGCTTTGAACATCGATTTCGTTCAGGTTCGCAAAGTTGCTGTCGTTCAAGATACCGAGAGCAAGTTTGTCCGATGAAATATCCTGGACGGATATCCTCACCACCTGATCCTGATTCGGTCCAACCTGGAACTGCAGCGAGTTGTCAAGGACCGAAAGCGTGACCGACGAGTTTGCGGTCGGAACGTTGAAGAAGCCGAAGCTGACATCCAGTGTGCCGAGCGCCTCGCCGGCCGAGTCAGTGCCGGCGCTCAGTGTCGCAGTCTCGCCCGAAGACATATTCACTTTCGGGCCAGAACCAAGCTGGACATCGAAGGAAGCGGCTGTCACTTCAACGTTGAGGGTTGCGCCGTCTATGAGGTTCTGCGAGCTGAATGCAGCCTCGAACGTCAGCGCAAGCGAGCCGCCGTCGGCGTCGAAAACCACAAAGCTCGTGGACGCTGTGGCAAGTCTCACAGTTGCGCCGTCGTCGAGTTGTACCCCGACGTTTGTGCCGTTGGCAGCGGTCACTGACGCCGCCGAGAAGCCATACTCCTGAGCCAGCGCCGCGCTTGCGAACGCTATCGTCAGGGTCTGGCTGGCGCCGACGGCCGTGCTGTTGCCGTCAATAATAATAGAGTATGTGTCGTCTCCATTATCAACGGCGACAAACCTGCTTCCGGTCACCTCGGCGTTAATCTCGGCCACTATGTTGGAGACCGTGTTGACCTCATCACCCTCGAAGGTCACCACGCTCGTGCCGGCCGCGGACGTTATCGTTATCGTCGTAGCCGTCAGCGTGCTGTTGCCGTCGAACAATGCCTCGAGCGATGATGTCACATAAGCGCCGGTCGCCTCGGAAACCACGAGGCTGTGCGACCCCGGCTCCAGACCATTCGGGTCTCCGTCGCTGCCCGTGCCCGCCAGCCTCACGTTGCTCAGCAAAGCGAACGAGTCCGAAGTGATCGATGCGCTCGCGTTTGTTATATTCGTGATGCTGAGGGTGTACGAGCCTGTGGCAAGGGTGCTGTCGGTCATAGTCTGCAGACCGACCGTGTTAGGACTCGTGAGAGAAACCTCGTTCTCGAACGTGCCATCGAGCAGTGTCTGGATACTGAACTGCGTCGTGTCCGAGATGCGGGTTATCGTCTCGAGAGCGTTGGCGATTTCCGCCTGGTCCGCCGCGAGCGACGTCGCGTTGTTGATGCCCGAGTTTGCCGCATCGAGCGCCAACTCGCGCATGCCGATCAGCAGCGAGTTCACCTCGTTAAGAGCGCCCTCAATCGTCTGCACGAGGTTAACCGCTCTCTCAGAGTTGACAATAGCCGCGTTCAGGCCGGCAAGCTGCGACCTGAGCTGCTCCGAAATCGCCAGACCGGCAGGGTCGTCGGCTGCGGTGTTGATGCGCAGGCCCGACGACAACCTCTGCACCGACCTGAACAATCTGGAGTCGGCGAGCAACAGATTCCTGTGCGCGGTTATCGCCGTTATGTTGGTGTTGATCCGTAAACCCATGTTCATCCTCCTTGATGCGTGCGCCCAACCCAGATGAGCGACGCTGTTGCGCGGGCCTCCTTGCCCGCAAGCCAATTTCGCAGGTATTGGCCTTGACCTCGAATCTCTTTTAGGTCGGATTCGACGACCATTTCAACCAGGGACTGTTTCCGCGTCAGCCCCCGGCACTCTCCCCTCTTATTGTCATTCCCGCGAAAAGCCCGCCCTCGCCCGGATGAAGAGGAAGAGCGAAGATGGCAATCCGTCATAGATGATTCCGTTGTTTTATATCGGCACATGGGAGGAAAACTTTAGAACACTCGCGTCCATTGCTCACAGTCCCCATAGATAGACAATTTTGTAATCGCTGAACCAATCGTGTATACTTTGGAGCATGTAAGCCCATTGCACGTGGGCGTTTGGAGAAAAGATGAAGCCCGAGACCAAAAACACGCCTGCCTATTTCTCTTTCAGTCTCTTCCTCCCCTTTCGTCTTGTTCCTTTCGTCTATTCCTTTTTCTCAGGAGGAGAACGGTATGGTGGGTGACACTGAACTACGAGCCCTATATATCGGCCTTATTCAGAAGTGCCTGACCAACACCATCTACGAAGACCCCCCAAAAGACCCATGGACCGGCGGCCAATACGACCCGAAGATAAGGGATCGCGGACTGGATTGGCCCTCGAAAGCGCATACCATGATCGGTACCCAACGCATGACCAATCTCAGGAAACTTACCGAACATGTCATCGCCAACAATGTTCCCGGCGATCTGATAGAGACCGGCATATGGCGAGGCGGCGCCTGTATCCTCATGCGAGCGATACTTAAGGCCTATGGTGTCATTGATAGAATTGTCTGGTGCGCAGACTCTTTCGAAGGCTTGCCCAAACCCGACTCGCATCTGTTTCCGCAAGACGCCGGCGATGTCCACCACACATATGATTCGCTCGCTGTTTCACTTGAAGAGGTAAAAGCCAACTTCACAAGATATGACCTGCTCGATGACCAGGTGAGATTCCTCAAGGGCTGGTTTAAAGACACTCTGCCCACCGCCCCCATCAAGAGCCTATCCATATTGCGTCTCGATGGCGATATGTACGAATCGACCGCCGAAGCGTTCCTGTACCTCTACGATAAACTGACTCCGGGCGGTTTCGTTATTGTCGATGACTATGGGGCCCTGGGCGGATGCCGTTCCGCCACCAACGACTTCCGCAGACAGCGCAACATCACCGACCCCATTCAGAATATTGACGGAATAGGTGTGTTCTGGCAGAAATCTCAAGCAAGCTTCTGACAGAAATCTCAGACAAGCTTTGTGTAGGGGCGGCCCGTGAGGTCGCCCACAAGGACGCAAGCACTAAATTGGGTTGCCATCTGAGGCCACCCGCGAGGACCCAAGCGCATATTTGGTAGGGGCGCAATTCATTGCGCCCGAACGAAATCCACAAGAACAAATTTGACAAATCACTAGACCGATGAACAAAGAAATTTGGAGCCAGGCCCCATCCCTAACCTACAGGGGAATAACACGCAATGTCCCCCTGCAGAACTTCGCCGGACGCAACTACCTGGCCTACACCGACCCGATCTTGATTGCACAGCTTGAGATCAAAAACGATGAACGCGTGTTGGATGTCGGGGGCGGCGCGGCTCCTTGTTCCCGCGCGGACGTCGTCACTGACGCATATCTTGATGACGACACGCATCGCGTCGGCAAACCCACGCCAAAAGACAAAAAGTACGTTGAATGTTTTGCCGAGAACCTTCTATTCGATGACGGCGAATTCGACGTCGCCATATGCAAACATGTGCTCGAGCACGCAGTTGACCCGGAAGCAGCTTGCAAAGAGATTGCCCGGGTCGCTCGCCGTGGATACATAGAAACCCCCAGCCCATGGAGCGAGTATTTCTACGGCTATCCTCCCCACCGCTGGATGATATCCGCCGAAAACGGGGTTCTGGTTTTCCGTCCCAGACCGTTTATCAGAAGTCCTTTCCTGAATTGCCTCCGCTGGATGGAATACTGTGACGCTGATTTCAGCCTCCGGTGGAATCTTGAATACAGGAATCTGATAACCACCCAGTTTCCATGGAAGGGGGAAATCCCCTATAGGATCGAATCAGGCGCCGGTTTCAATTATGATGATCCCGAACAGGCATTTGAGTCTCATTTATCCTTCGTCATAAATGCGCTGCGCTTCGGAGGAGTGCCTGCAGGTGAACTGGAATACGAGGCGCGCGCGGCGCTCAAGTTTCGACCGCAATCCGCCATCGCTTTCAACGCCCTCGGTGTGGTGCTGCGGCTTGCCAGACAAAATGAGAAAAGCCAGGAAGCCTTCAGTGAAGCGTGCCGACTCGAACCGAACGATGGAGTCTTTCGTCACAACGCGCAACTACCGCTGAACTCTTCCCAGTGCCAGTTGAAACTTCTTCCTCCTGAGCCGGCAGACTCCGGCCTTCCTGCTGAAGACTTCGCAGGAAAAGTGTTCTATTCAGGTTCCCGGGAACATGATTCTCTGCTGGCAACTCAGTTGAACATCAAGGACGAAGAAAAGGTCCTTGACGTCATGAACCAGGGGAACATTTTCGCCAGAACAAATTTCATCGTGGACGTCAGCGGCGAAACGCTGACTTACCGCAGTGAAAAAGAAACCCGTTTCCTGGGGTGTGCCCCGCCGTCCGCGTTCACGGCGATGCCGTTCCCGGACGGCTCGCTCGACGTTGCAATTGCGCGCGATGCGCTCGCATACATGGACCACCCATCAAAGCTATGTTCGGAAATCCAACGTGTGGCCCGACGCGGCTTCATCGAAGTTCCCCACCATTATTGGGAATACGTGTGGGGAAATCCTAAGCACAGATGGCTATGCGCATTCGAGAATGGCGTGTTGGTCTTCAGAAGAAAACCGTTTGCCAAAATCCCCTTCAAGAGTGTGATGGTCCCACTTGTCCTGAAGTTCCCTGAGCTGCGACATCGGATCGAGGTCTCTCTGCGCAATGTGTCGTTCATCCAGTTGGCATGGGAAGGCCGCTTCGATTTCCGGGTGGAAGACGATCCGGCATGTCCCTATGACTATCATCGCCCTAAAGATGCTCTCCTCGCGCACATAGACTGCGGATATAATCTGTGCAACCAGGGCGCGCCACAGGCGGCGTTGCCTGAAGCTGAAGCGGCCTTGGCAATTGATGGCAACCACCCCGACAGTCTCAATATGCGCGGCCTTATTGCATGGGCCTCGGGACACTATAAGGAAGGACTCGAGCATGTTCGCCGGGCGGCCGAATTGGCGCCGGAAAACAAAACCATCGCCGAAAACTTCCGCTTCATGCGAGAAAAATACACGCAAATTTCAGCAAACAAAGACACCGGAGATAAGCAACCGAGAACATAGAATCCAACGAAAAACGGGGACACGGTGCGGCATCATGTCCCCGTTTTTCGTTGAAACGCAGCCGGGCGCTAGACCACGGCCTTCATAAACTCCACCATCGGATAACTCTTCTTGAACTGGCTGTGTGTGTCGATCCTTACGCGCTCTATTTCATCCATGTGGCTCAGATAGAAATAGCATGTCTCTACGATTTTGTCATAGGGCGCCATGCAGAGCTCCACTGCATCATATGGATTGACTGGAGACGTCTCTGAAACAACAAAACAGGCGTTATTAAGCAAATACGAAATCCTCGGGGCCTCGAATATTCTCATGCCATAGTAGTGGACATTGAGGACTATCCTCGAGCGGGAAATCAAAGCGTCTCTCTGCTTTCCATATTGGCCAAACAGAACCCTGACCTTCGCAATACCGGCCAGTCTGTCAAGAATAGCTTTCCTTCTGTCGCCGACGCTCCCATAGAACATTATGTCGATGTCTTTTTGCTGCCCTCGTTCGATTAGCTCAAGCGCCTCATGATATCCAATTGGCAGATGTTTCGCCTCAATATTCAGACGCCTGAGAAACTCAATGTTCTCCCTCGAATAATCCCACACGGCGAACGCATTCTCCAACAACTGCCTGATGTTGTCGCTATACCAACCTTCTTTTGCGTCCAATTGCTCCAATTGGTAAGGGATATACCGATATTTCCGCAGGACCTCCTCGAAACGCAACAAGTGATACCCCAGCAGAACGTTAATCCTCTCTGCTGATAACGTGTTCACTGTGTAATCACAGTCTATCCCGATGGAATTCAACGAGCTTTTCAGCAAAACGGCTATTTCATGGAAACACAGGGAATGGACATACCCTTTGGGCATAATCAAGCATATTCGGTATTTTGTCTTCAATTCAGTCTTCCGTTCTCATGAAAAAAGGGAGCATGCTGTCTCCCTCTAATCATCTCCATTTCCCTTCGGGGGAGAGGGAAACTAATTGCCCCGCCTTTGATGAAGAGGGAATGGGGGAATTCTACCTCATTAACTCATATCGGCATATTTTGCCGAAGATTGAGTGGTTAGACGCTCCGCTCTCCATTGCGCTAAACCCATTGAACTCAAGGAAGACGCGCATATTGCCGATATAACTCGTGACGCGATCAGTCGCAGGCGAAGGTTAAATTGGGGACACCATGCCGCATGGTGTCCCCAATTTGACCGGAACCAGCCGGACAATTTGTGAAGGTCGCCCCGTGAGAATTACGGCAGACATTCAAGAAATTGACGGTAAGCAATGCGAAACACCTTTCGGGAGAAGGATGAGTTCATATGAAAAGAAAAAAGCGGAATAGAAACCCGCATGCGCCGTCAATTGCGCTCTGTATGATAGTCAAGAATGAAGCCGCAAATCTTGAACGCTGCCTCAAGACCGTACAACCACTTGTATCCGAAATCAATATTGTGGATACAGGTTCGACCGACAACACCATAGAAATAGCGAGACGCAATGGAGCGAGTGTGCAAGCGGAGCAGTGGATGAACGACTATAGCCGCCCGCGAAACACTTCTCTCAAAATGGCGTCAGCCGACTGGATTCTTGTACTCGACGCCGATGAGACCCTGGATTCCGACGCAATCGCAACGATCAGGGTGGCAGTCCGCAAGCCCGGCATCGCCGGATACGTTCTCCCCACCCGCAACTACATGGACGACTCGTCGGTCGCCAATTTCGTCCCGAATGACGGAAGCTGCGAGCTTGCGCGCGCATTCAAGGGATGGGTGGAATCCCGAAAGGTCCGCCTTTTCAGGCGGCGCCCCGGCATACAGTTCGAGGGCGAGATTCACGAGGTCATCGGGCCCTCCATCCGGCGCGCCAACGGAAGAACCGAATTCCTAGACGCCGTCGTCCACCATTTTGGTTTTCTTGCGCCCGTGGGCTCACTCAAAGAGAAGACCCGGAAAATGGCAGCGCTCGCCGAGGCGAAGTGCGCCGGCCGGAACGGCAACTGCCAAGCGCATTACGAACTCGGCGTCATCTCGGCCAAACTCGACAACCTCGAAAAAGCAGAGAGTTGTTTCAGAAAAGCAATTGCGCTTCGATATGATTTTGCGCTGGCCCATTATGATCTGGCAGTCGTTCTTGCCAGGATGGGTCGCAACGAAGAAGCAGTCTCGGAATACCGGTCAACGCTCAAGCTCGATCCGAATAATGCCGATGCCCTGTGCAACCTCGCGGTCTGTCTGCAAAAACTACACTGCGATAAGGATGCCGAAGAAACGTACCGCTCGCTCCTTGAGAAGCATCCACTCGATACGCGAGGATGGAACAATCTTGGCGCGCTGTTGGCATCGGCCGGCAGATTGACGGAGGCCGAGCAATCGTTTGAAAACGCCGTCCGGATCGATCCGGACTTCTCCCTCTCGCTCCAAAACTTGGAGAGCATCCGAACACTGCGAGCAGGGAGAGCGAATCAATCCGACGCCTCAGCGAAACACCCAATCCAGACTGTAGGGGCGTCCAGCCCCAGCGGGACCGCGCCCTCTTCTGATTCTGTGGGTGCGAATTCATTCGCACGATTTCTGCCCTCTGAACTACTCACGCCCAAAATCATGAATTCTCGTCGTGATTTCTTGCACGAACCTAACGCATATCAATCACACGGGCGCAATGAATTGCGCCCCTACACACACGAATCAAGAAATCCTGTAGGGGCGCGATTCATCGCGCCCGATGCGCGCTGGTTGCGGCTATGCCGCGCTGAGAACTCCGCGGCCTCTATGGCCGGCAAGAATTCCCCAACCCTAGCCCTCATCATGATCGTGAAAGATGAGCAGGACAACCTCAGCGAATTACTTCCCGCAATCTCTTCTTGTTTCGACGAAATCGTCATCGTTGACACAGGCTCCAGCGACAAAACCGTCGAGATCGCCCAAACGTTCACGGAAAAGGTGTTTCATTTCGCATGGAACGATGACTTCTCAGCGGCAAGAAACTTCGCGCTCTCGAAAGCCCGGTCCGACTGGATTCTCTGGCTCGATGCCGATGACAGGATGAAGCCGGAAGATGTCTCTCTGATGAAGGTCCATATCTCGAGCGCAAACAAGGCATTCTTGCTCAAAGTTGTGTCCTCCGCCGGCGGCGCCGACGCAGCCGAGTTCATTCAACTTCGCCTTTTCCCGAACCTCGTGGGGATCGCGTGGGAAGGCCGAATACACGAACAAATTCTCCCGTCGATGAAGCGAAAAGGATTGGAGTTTGAGCTGTTGGCCGAAGCGTCCATTATTCACACGGGATACAACGACGCGAATATCCTGAAAAAGAAAACCCTTCGCAATATAGCCCTGCTGGAGAAGGAACAAGAGTGCAGACCCGATGATTCCAATGTCCTGCACCACCTCGCGCAGGCTTACGCCATTATGGGCGATATCGACAAAGCCATCGAGGTTTCGGAAACTCTCGTGCATATTCTCCGTGAACACCCGATAAGTGAGTTCCTGACATCTGCAATAAACCGGCTGATACAGTGGAATCTCTTCAAAAGAGACATCGACACGGCGCATGAATGGTGCAAGCGGCTGCTCGCAATGGAACCGCAGAACCGGCTCCTGCGCTTCTTCATGGGAGAGATTCATTATCGGAAAGAACTGTTCGATGAGGCCATAGACTGGTTCACGCAATTCTGCGCCGCGAAGGAAACGATCGGCCTCACACCGGTTCCCTGGGCTGCCCTCGATGCAAACGCGCATAACTACCTCGGCCTCGCCTTCAAGCAAACGGGGCGGCGTGAAGACGCGCGCGCCGAATGGCGCACGGCGATTCACCTTGGCGCCAAGGTCGAGGCATATAAGAACCTCGCCCTGATGTGTCTCGAGGACGGCAATGCCCCCGAAGCGGAATCGGCGCTGCGCGCAGCGTTGGAACGCGGATACAGCGATGCCGATATCTGGAATAATCTGGGCGTTGCCCTTGCTCGCGCGCACAGGTTTATTGAGGCTGCCGACGCATTCCGCAAGGCGCTCTTTCTCGATCCCTCCAACGCCGCAATGCGCGGAAACCTCGACCGCATAGAACATGAAACACGCCGCCAACTCAGCCTGAACATGATTGTCCGTGACGAAGAAAAGAATCTCCCGGAAATCCTCGCGCCTATCGCGAATCTCTTCGATGAGATAATCATCGTCGACACGGGCTCGAAGGATAATACGGTCGCCATAGCCGAACAGTTCGGCGCTCGGGTCATTCGGCATCGATGGAACGACAACTTTGCCGACGCGAGAAATGCCGCGCTCAATGCCAGCACGGGCAAATGGGTCTTCTGGCTCGACGCGGATGACAGAATCGAGCCCCGGGCAGTGCGTACGCTCCGCAAGTTCATCGAGC
>JACRIR010000244.1 GCA_016215705.1 Candidatus Poribacteria bacterium
AATTCATACAAGCGTGCTTGAAGGATGTAATAACAAAATAAAAGTCGTTTCCAAACAGGCTTTCGGTTTCCATGACAACCGATATTTTGCTCTAAAGGTTATTCAGGCATTTTCAGTAAACAACTAATTTGGAGAAGAACCCCAAATTCTAATCCACGACAATTATTGGAGGAAACTCACTGGCAACATAATAGCTGCCAGCGCGCGAAAGTGGCAAGCGACGTGGCCTATCCAGACAATGAAAGCCACCCAGAGGATTGTACTGCGGAATGGATTTAAGCGCAAGGAGCCAGTTGGTATCCGTGCTCGACTCGCTCCCATTTCGGCTATTGATTGTAAAATTCCGGATAGAGCTTTCTCATGCATTCCGGACAGATGCCATGGCTGAATTCCGCATCTGTATGCTGTTGAATGTATCCTTCCAGTTGATTCCAGTATCCACTGTCGTCACGTATCTTCTTACAGTTTGAGCAGATGGGAAGGAGGCCGTTCAAAACGCGTATCCTGGCAATGGCCTCTGTCAGTTCACCAATGATCTTTTCCTTTTCTTCCTCTGCCTTCTTTCTCGCGGCTATGGACACAATTAATGGTCGGAACGAAAAGAAATAGAGCGCTGGGAACAGCAGTGCAATCAGTAGGAACACGTCTATGAACGCCTCAGTCCGGTCAGGCAGACGCAGGCTAGGGAGGAGGACGAGCATAATGAATGTTTCCACGACCAGCATTGTAACAACCAGCACTACCAGCAGCTTCAGAGGAGCAAGGAAATCCTTTGTTTGGTCCGTGGCGAATCGCTTCTGTAAATGGGAGTCATCCTGTCCGCCAACATGCTGCGCGTATTCCTTCTTGATCAGGGATGCAATCAGCGGTCGATACGAGAAGTAATAGAGTGCCGGGAACACCATCACAGTCAGCAGAATCCCATCGAGGAGTCCCTCGATCTGTTGGCTGAACGACAGATGGGGGATAAAAGCTATCATAATGAGTGCTTCCCCGACGGCTAACACAGCGATCAAAACTATCAAGAGTCTGACAGGCGCGAAGTGATTCCCTACTGCATTTGCGACAAATTGCTCCTGTGAATGAGAGTTATCCTGCTCCTCAACATACGGCGGCGTGTATTCTTTCTTGGTCAGGGACGAAATCAGCGGTCGGTACGAGAGGAAATATATCACCGGGAACAGCAGCGCAGTCAGCAGGAAGACGTCGACAAATGCCTCAGTCCTCTCGGTTAGAGACAGGCCGGGGAGCAGAACCAGCATAATGAATGTCTCCACGACCAGTGTTGCGGCAGTCAGCACTATCAGGAGTTTGAGAGGCGTAAAATAGCCACTTGGTGAGTCGGCGTCAAACCACACCCGCAAGCGAGAGCCGCTCTGCCTGCCCGTGGCCTGCCGCCCGTGCATGATATTGCTTTTCATTTTCTTGCGCTAACTATGTTTCGTTTCTTTGCGCCTTTCGAGTTTATGTAGTATCTTATAATAGGAGTTGCAAGGCATACGCCGACTCAATTATGTCACATGAGAAGGTAAAGTGTCTAATGTTTCCCGAAAACCTGTACCATAAGGTAATCCTGAGATGAGAAACGTTTAAAGCACGCCGTGAATGAAAGGAAATCCGATGATGGAAGAAATCAAGTGGCTTGAGTGGGCGCCAGAGGCATTCGAGCGCGCCCGCAAAGAGGACAAACTGATACTCCTGGACATTGGCGCCGTGTGGTGCCATTGGTGCCATGTAATGGATGAGGAATCGTATGCAAACCCGGATATTGTCCGGTTTGTCAATGAACACTACGTGCCGATCCGGGTCGACAACGACCAGAGACCCGACGTGAACGACAGGTATAATCAAGGCGGCTGGCCGACGACGGTCATTCTGACTTCCGAAGGCTTCGTCGTTCATGGCGCAACATATCTTCCGCCCGCGACCGTCAAGGAACTACTAAAGAAGGCAATGGAATGGTATCGCGACAATAAGAAGCGGGTCGCAGATGCAGCAGGCGAGATGGCGCGCGAAATGGCCCGGGAAGTGGCTCGCCCTACACTCGAGACCGGAAGTCTCAAGGATTTTTCGACCGCCATAGTTGAAGACATCAAGAAAAACGCCGACCCGATTCACGGGGGCTTAGGAACCGCAGCAAAATTCCCGCATGCGGGAGCGATATCACTCTCGTTTGCGCGCTACTCTCTCACTGGCGACTCGGCCCTTCTCGAGTTTGCCGAAAAGACGTTGCATAATATGAGTGAGGGCATTCTCGACCCCGTCGAGGGAGGACTCTATCGCTATTCGGTGGCGCGCGAATGGAACGTTCCCCATTATGAAAAGAACCTCAACGTGAACGCCGAATGCCTCCAGAATTACCTCGACGCTTATCGCATTACAGGCAAGGAAGAATACGCGAACACGGCAAGGAAGATCATCCGGTATTTGCAGGAAACCCTCTCCGATAAGGAACGTGGCGGCTTCTATGGCAGCCAGGACGCCGACATTTTCGATGAAGAAAAAATGAAAATTGAGATGGATGGAGAGGACTACTATAAACTGCCTTTGGAGGAACGAACCAAACACGGCGTTCCTTTCATCGACAAGACTATCTTCACCAATTGGAATGCGCTCGCAGTATCCGCCTTCCTTGATGCGTACCATGTGCTCGGGCTCGATGAGTGTCGCGATTTCGCGCTGAAAACGCTAGGCCTTCTGATGGAACACTGCTCCGACGAAGAGGTCGGAACATACCATTTCCTGCGTGACGGGACGACGGACGGACCGGGTATGCTCGGTGACAGCGTCGCACTTGCACGCGCCAATCTATACGCGTACGAAACTGCCGGCGACGCCAAGTATCTCGAGAACGCACGCCGCCTGATGGACGTCGTCGTCATGAGGCTGAATGCTCCCGACGGGGGCTTCTATGATTCCGTCATGGCCGAAAAAATGCCTCCGGCTACGCGGATCCGTCACAAACCGATGACTGAAAACGCGCTTGCCGCTGAAGTCTTCGTGAGACTTCATAGCTACACGATGAACTCGGAATACCTCGACCACGCGATGACCACTCTTTCGGCGTTCGATCGAAATGTCGAGGCTCTACTCGCGCGAGACGTGGGCTATTTCGCTTCCGACCTCGCCGTCGCATCTCACTATGCCGATACGACCCTGACAAAAGTGACGGTTGTCGGTCGTCGCGACGACCACCGCTCGATCAACCTTGTTCATGAGGCCAAGCGCATTTATCGACCCGCGAAAACTGTCCAGCTTCTGGACACGGTTGAGGACAAGACATTGATCGACGAGATGAATTTTCAGGTCGCCGATTCTCCGGTCGCATACGTGTGCGCTGACAGAAAATGCTCAGCCCCGGTCAAGACTCCCAAGAAACTTCGTGAAACACTTGAATCTCTGCGCGCCTTCTCTTGAGAGTGAGGCGTAGAAACAAAGCCGATTCTTCTTGACATTTCCGCACGTTTCTTGGTAGAATGAGTTAATCCGTGACGGGACGGATTCGTGGGAATGGGTCAAGAGGATGCTGTCTCAAATTAAGCAGGGCGACATCGTCATTCATCCTGCCCACGGCGCTTCCGAGGTTGTCGCAATCGAGAAGAAGGAATTCTCGGGCCAAAGGCGGAAGTTTCTCGTACTGAAACCTATAATGTTCGACATGATGGTGTATATCCCGGCGGAGAACGCCGACCATGCCGGACTAAGGCAGCCAGTCAAACGCGAGCACTTTACTGAAGTTGTCAAAGTGCTCAAGCAGAAGGAAAGCAAAACTTCTGACAACTGGCAGCGCAGGTTCAGGAGTTACAACCGCAAGATTCAGAGCGGCGATCTTTGCCAGGTGGCTGAGGTAGTCCGCAATCTGGATCGAAAAAATCGCACCAAAGGCCTTTCGACAACCGAGAATATTCTGCTGGAAAGGGCATTCACGATCCTTGCCAGCGAATATGTCTGCGTCAAGAACGTGGACAAGGAAGTTGCCTGCGCATTCTTCATCAGGGCGCTGACCGCCTGAGCTGCACCGGGCTGGCCACAGACGAAGGAAATCACAGAGCGCCTCGCCTGAAATTGTGCCTGGGTGGGAAGAAATGCAAGGTTGAGGGAACAATATAGCTATGTCTGCTTGCCGCAAAACACTCACAACGGAAGGCACAAAGCGGGGACACTGCCCTGTGTGTCATTGGGAGGTTGCAGAAGAGTAGCGGCGCTCAAAGACAAATGAATCAAACACGGGGCCAACGAAGGAAGATGGCCCTATTTTTTTTCACTTTTCCGGGGCAGATGCGATTGCCTTACCTGCCCTTGGCGCAGTCGCAATGAGGGCGCCTATTCGGGGACACGATGCGGCATCATGTCCCCAAATAAATACCGAACAATGCGCCGCTGCCCGAACAGTGACCTAAAACATGACTCCAAAAACATGACTCCAAGGGAACGAACACTGACAGTAAGCAGCGAGCATAAGGGAACGCGGCTCGACCAGTACCTGGTCGCGCACATGCCGGAACTCTCTCGTGCGCGTGCGCAGGCGCTGATACACCAGGGCAGAGCGCTCGTGAACGACCAAACTGTCAAGCCGAGCCATAAGGTGCGCGAGGGTGAGTCGATTCAAGTCTTTCTGGAATCAGTGGCCGGGCCATCCTTCGGCGCTGAGGATATCCCTCTTGATATTCTCTACGAAGATGAGCACATTATTGTCGTCAACAAGTCCGCCGGAATGGTCGTTCATCCTGCGGCTGGAGCAAAGTCCGGCACACTCGTGAACGCGCTGTTGGCGCACTCGAACAGGCTGGCGCAAACGGGCGCCGCCGAACGCCCCGGGATTGTTCACCGGCTCGACAAGAACACGTCGGGGCTGCTCGTAGTAGCCAGGACCGACGTGGCGCATCGGACGCTCACCGAGCGCATCAGCCAACGTGTCGTCAAGAGACAATATCGCGCTCTCGTTTACGGAAACTTCGCCGAATCGTCCGGAACCATAGACGCGCCCATCGGGCGGAGTCCTTCGGACAGAAAGAAAATGGCCGTGATAGGAGTCCGAAGCCGCGAAGCCATGACGCATTTTGTCGTAAGAGAAAGCTTCCGGGCGGCTTCACATCTGGAGGTTCGGCTTTCGACCGGTCGGACGCATCAAATCCGGGTGCATATGGCATATATCGGACATCCGATAATCGGCGACTCTGTTTACGGAGTCAGACTGAAACGTTTTCACGAGCGGATGGCGCATGAAACGCTCGAAGCAATCGAGGGGCTTCGCAGGCACATGTTGCACGCCGAGATTCTGGAATTTGAACATCCGGCATCGGGTGAACCAATGCGCTTCATCGCGCCGCTGCCGGAGGAGTTTGAGGATTTCTTGAACGCTTTGCGGGACGTGTGAGCCTATTCGGGGACACCATGCGACATGGTGTCCCCGAATAAGCGTCCCGAATGGGTGTCGGTCAGCGAAAGACGAATCAAGAAAGCAGGCGCATAATGGCGGCACAAATCGGATTGAAATCGTTGGCGAACTTCTCAAAGCAAGCGGCCATTTCAATAAAGTCTGGGCTGACGCTTTCGAGAACCCTGACGCTCATTGCGCGTGAGACAAAGGACAGGCGTCTCCGCAATGTCCTGCAAGAGATCAACGCCGAAATCGCCCGCGGCAGCACGCTGACTGAAGCCGTTCGCGCACATACTCGCAGATTCCCATCTATTTTTATCGAGATGGTGGATGCGGGCGAAAGCAGTGGGCATCTCGAGAATGTCTTCGCGCGGCTGGCCGACTATTTCGATACGCGCCTCATGCTCAGGCGCGCAACCGTTCGCGCCTCCGTCTATCCGATGATACAACTGACGATGGCGTACGCGGTCTCGTGTCTGATTATCGTGTTGTTCAGCTCGAACAAAGTGGCGAGAGCGTGGACTCTCGCCTCCTACACGATTGCCGCCGTCATTGTGCTCGGGTTCGTCCGCTTCTTCTTCTTACACACCACCATAGGCAAGGGGATTTGGGACCGCTTTCTCCTTTCGGTTCCGGTTCTGCGGTCGGTAACCATTAAGTTGTGCATGGCGAGATTCTCGCGTACGCTGGCGATGCAATTGGAGAGCGCTGTGCCGGTCGCCGAGGCAATCGAAAGGTCGGCGCTCGTGGCAGGCAATGGAGCGGTGGCCAATAACCTCAGACACATGGCGGAGCCGATACGACGCGGATCGAATCTGGCCGAAGCCGTTCGCAAGTCGAAGATGGTGCCTCCAATGGTCTCTGAAGTGCTCGCGGTGGGGGAGGAGACGGGAAATTTCTCCGAAGCGCTCGAGAGAGTGGCCGACATCTATGAAGACGAATCGCTCGTCGTCCTCGAGTCGATCCCCAAGCTCATCGGGCCGCTCGTCGCGATAATTGTCGGGATCGTGGTCATCTATTTGTTCTATACCGTTTATTACGTTCATTACCTCAAGCCACTGCTCGATATGGTCGGAATGTGAGGGCGGAAAGATACTCCCTGTCCCCCTTTTGTAAAAGGGGAAAGGGAGGATTTGCGATGTTACGAGTGACGAGTCAAGAATGCGCGGAGCGCCTTAATTCGGGGACACCATGCCGCATGGTGTCCCCGAATCAAGGGAAACAGCCGCCGCTTTCTCAGGAATGAACCGAAGGCCATCGTTCCAGGAGCAATTGCAAACCAGGCGTGGCATCCGGTATAATCGGCCCAATTTGAAAACACATAGGGAAACTTTGTAGGGGCACGATTCATCGCGCCCGATTGAAGATCAGAGAATCAATCCGGTATACTTTGCGCAATTTGCCATCTGTTTAGGAAAGGAAAATCGCAATGAGTGGCAGGGTCCTCCTGCGCGGCAAGGCATGGCAATACGGCGACAACATCGACACTGACGCCATAATCCCCGCTCGGTATCTTACGTCGAGTGACCCGAAGGAATTGGCCAAACACTGTATGGAAGACGCCGACATAGGGTTCGTCAAGAAGGCGAGCGAAGGGGATTTCATCATTGCGGGAAAGAACTTCGGCTGCGGCTCTTCGCGCGAGCACGCTCCTATCGCGATAAAGGCAGCGGGCATATCGTGTGTGATTGCGAAGAGCTTTGCCCGTATTTTCTATCGCAATGCTTTCAATATGGGATTGCCCATATTTGAATGCCCGGAGGCCGTGGACGGGATTGGCGACGGGGATGAAATACAGATTGACTTGGCAAGCGGAACCATAAGGAATCTGAAATCCGGCCGCGAGTTCCACGCAAACCCGATCCCGCCGTTCATGCAGGAGTTGATTGATGCCGGCGGACTCATCAACTACGCGCGCTCGCGAATTGCGAAAAAGGCGGGAGAGAAATAGTTGCTGAGACTCTGTTCTGCAATTAACAGAGTGACAGGGGATTCTGCAGGCGCGAATTTGTTCGCACAATGTTTTCAGGCTTTCTCTTACATCGCGCGTGCGAATAAATTGGCGCCTATGGAATTGCGGGATGGATTCCTTACAAGCGCAGCAGTCCACAATCGAAAGGCCGACAAATAATGCATAGAATAGCAGTAGTTGCAGGCGACGGCACCGGACCGGAAGTGATTGCCGAGGGACTGAAAGTCCTCGATGCCGCCGCCAGGAGATTCAAATTCAGATACGAGACCAGAGCCTTCGATTTTGGCGGCGAACGTTATCTGAAAACCGGCGAAACGCTTCTGCCAAACGAGATCGAAGAGTTGCGCTCCTTTAATGCGATATTCCTCGGCGCGATCGGACATCCGAAAGTCAAGGCGGGCGTGCTCGAACAGGGAATCCTGCTTAAACTGCGCTTCACGCTCGACCAATACATAAACCTGAGACCGGTCAAGCTTCTCCCAGGTGTCGAAACCCCGTTAAAGGGGAAAGGCCCTGACGATATCGACTTTGTTGTTGTGCGCGAGAATACGGAGGGACTATACGCCGGAGCCGGTGGAACGCTCCGGCGCGGAACGCCCGACGAGGTGGCTGTCCAGGAATCGATCAATACCCGCAAGGGAGTCGAACGCTGCATCCGATATGCATTTGATTTCTGCCGAAAACGCGCCGGAAAGAAGAAGCTGACGCTCTGCGGCAAGACCAATGTGCTTACGTATGCGTTCGACCTGTGGGAACGCACATTCAATGAAGTCGCCGCGGAATATCCCGACATCGAAACAAATTACGCCCACGTCGACGCCATCTGTATGTGGATGGTCAAGAACCCGGAATGGTTCGATGTGATTGTGACCGACAACATGTTCGGCGACATCATCACGGACCTCGGCGCAATGATTCAGGGCGGCATGGGAATCGCTGCCGGAGGGAATATTAACCCCGCAGGTGTTTCGATGTTCGAGCCGATAGGCGGTTCTGCGCCGAAATATGCGGGAAAAGGCGTGATCAATCCGTTGGCCGCAATATGCGCGTGCCAGATGATGCTCGATTTCCTGGGTGAGCGCGAGGCCGCGGCAAAGGTAGAGGAGGCGGTTGCCAAAACCATAAAGAACCATATCAAGGATATGGGCGCTGGCCGGATGGGACACACGACCGGCGAAGTCGGCGACCTGGTAGTCAAATACCTGGCGGAGTAATGCCGAAGTCGAACCTGTCTCGAAGTTTTGCAGACGCGAATTTATTCGCGCGCGCATGGCGGAAAGAGACCGGAAATCTTGGGTGAATTAATTCGCATCCGCGATGGCCTGCTCTCGATGCCCCATTGCGGGACAGATTGGAACATGGACGGCGTGCTGCCCGAATGGCAATAGCCGTTTGTCATTCTGAGCGATCCGTTTGTCATTCTGAGCGAAGCGAAGAATCTCCCTCTATAGGTCGCAAATTTGCAGCAAAAACAAGAGATTCTTCGTCGCTTCGCTCCTCAGAATGACAATTCTGACAGCACTATGAAGTGCAATTTCATTTGGGCGACAGCCTTTGGAGACTTTATTCCGACCGAACAAAAAACAAAAATAGATGCGGAACAGAGGAGGTTGACCTAATAATGTCAAGAGGACCGAGTGTAGCAATTGTAGGCGCGACCGGCGCAGTCGGCGAAGAAATGCGCAAGGTGCTCGAACAACGTAATTTCCCCGTCGGGAGCCTGAGACTCCTGGCCTCGAGCAAGTCTGTCGGAAAAGTACTCGAGTTCCGGGGTGAAAAATTCAAGGTCGAGGAACTCAAGCCGGAGCGCCTGAAAGGCGTCGAAATCATACTTTCGTCACCCGGCGCAAGCGTCAGCAAGGTGTATGTTCCCGAGGCCATCAAACTCGGGTGCGTGATCGTGGACAACACCAGCGCTTTCCGCATGGAGCCGGACGTGCCTCTCGTTGTGCCCGAAGTCAACCCGCACGCCATCAAGAGGCACAAAGGAGTTATCGCTAATCCGAATTGTTCGACGATCCAGATGGTCGTAGCTCTGAAACCGCTTCACGACGCGGCCAAAATAAAGCGCATCGTGGTTTCGACTTACCAAGCCGTCTCGGGAACGGGCATGAAGGCGATCATCGAGCTGCGCGAGCAGACCCGCGCCCTCATGAACGGCGAGAAATATCCGGCGAAGGTGTATCCGCACCAGATAGCATTCAACGTGCTGCCGCAAATCGACGTATTCCTTGAAAATGCGTACACCAAAGAAGAGATGAAGATGGTCAATGAGACCAAAAAGATAATGGAGGACGACTCCATAAAGGTCAGCGCGACGACCGTCCGTGTGCCCGTCTACCGCGGCCACTCGGAATCAGTCAATGTCGAGTTTACCTCGGAAATGACTCCGGACCACGCGCGCAAATTACTCGCGAAAGCGCCCGGCGTCAAAGTAGTGGACGACCCAGCAAAATCACAATATCCCCTCGCAATCAACTGCGATGGGCTCGACGACACGTTTGTCGGCCGTATTCGCAAAGATGACACGGTTCCCTACGGCCTCAACATGTGGATCGTGTCGGACAACTTGCGGAAAGGCGCAGCGCTTAACGCCGTTCAAATCGCGGAACATCTGATCAGATAGAAATCAAGCGATCAAATCCCCCTCTTTCTCCCTTTTCCAAAGGGGGATAAAGGGGGATTTCTCTTGCCTCCGCTCTATCGAAAAACCACTCTATTTCTTTGCCATTTGCGCGAAGAACTCTTCCGCCCGTTCACGTATTTGCTCTGGCGTAAGGTCTTCTTTATGCGTGGCAAGGTCCCATTCATGCCCGAACGGGTCTGCAACCTTACCGTACCTGTCACCCCAGAACATATCGGTAATAGGCATGCGAACCTCTGCGCCCGCCTTTACAGCCCGATCAAAAGCGGTGTCAACGTCCTCGACATAGAGATAGAGAGATACGGCCGTTCCTCCCAATGACTGCGGTGAGTGGCTCATGCCTTCCGGGCATTCGCAGCCAAGGAAGAAGCGGGAATCCGCCATCTTGAGCTCAGCATGCATGACGCTTTGACCGTCCGGCGCGTTCATTCGCATGATTTCTTCTGCGCCAAACGCTCGCTTGTAGAACTCGATGGCACGACCTACGTCTTTTACAACCAGAAACGGCGTAATCGTATGATACCCCACAGGGATCGGTTTAACTTTGCTTATTGCCATTTTCAATCACTCCTTCAGCATGGGAATCTCGCGTCCGAGGTCTTATCAAATATGCCCCGTTTCTTAGCGGCATTCTAGATGAACGGAGAAGGGCGGAAAAGAAACAACGGTGGAAAGGCGAAACGGCCCTTAAAAGAAGGAGAAGAGATGGGATCACGAATGAGACGAATTGAACGGATGACACGAATACGGATGACACGAATACTGTCATTCTGAGCGAAGCGAAGAATCTTTTTCAACTACACGCAGCGCCGTAATCTCTTTCTATGCTGAACGTTCCATTGTTTCCTTTCTCTCGCTCTGTACTACTCACGTTCGAAATCGAAATTTCCGCCGTGGTTTTCTTGAACGCATTTGGATAACTCGTTGTTCTGAAATGGATTCCCGCGGAAGCAGGAATGACATTCAGGAGCCTCTATTCGTGATGTAATTCGTACAATTCGTGATGCCATTCGTGATCCAGAAGTTATCTTCTTTTGGTTGTGGTTGCTCCGCGATGTGCTATAATGCTTAAAATCGAGTTCAATTCAAAGGAGGCGCTATGGTTGTGAAACAAGGATGGATTAGGGCGGCGTTTATCATACTTACGATATCCGGATTTCTCTTTGTTCTTGTGCAAGACACGTTGGCGGAGACGAATTGCGCGAAACAGAAAGCGCAAGCCACAGATGAACAAAGCGCGCCGCAGGTTCTGTCCGCGTGCTCGCACAATGCCGCGCATTGTTCTTCTTGCCCGGAGCCCGGCTGTCGACCTATCACTGGCTTCCTGGCTTTCGGTTGCAGGCTGAACTATCGCCTGACCAACTGGGTTCTCAGCGACAAGTGCGACATCGAGTCGGTCTCACGCGGTTGTCCTCATGCGAGCGCTTGTCCGAAAGTTCGGTGATGTTCAGGCTGAGCGATTGACGTGGGATTTACGTTGTGCAGCTCTTGAACTGTTTAAGGAATCGCGAGCTGCCCTTCAAGCTAAGCTTACGAGTGATGAGGGCTTTGGGAAGAAAGACCTGCTCGTTGAGAGTTCCGACCTACCTTTCCTTGTCAAGCTCCTTGTCTCAAAAACCAACATCACGCAGGAGCAAGCGCATAACAATGTCCTCTAGAAGGACCTTGTGGGTGAATTACGAAAGATTCATTGCTTATCCAACTTATTTCGCTCCAAGGCCTTCCGACGTTTGGCCCTGAGAATTAGCAACTTTATCGTTTTCCGGGGACGGCATCTTTCTTGATTGAAAATCTCTCGAAAACCCTTGACAGAATATTAACCTCATGGTAAACTGTCATCGCTGGCAAAAGGGTGGAGGAGATTAGGGAGATTAGGATGCCGCCCTGTCTTAGTTCTTCTCTCGGCTTCTGGGCTCACTTAGTGTCCGTCTATTATCCTAAGTGGTTCCCTATCAATAACCAATCCACTTTCACTGAAGGCTCTACTATCATTCTGAACGAAGTGAGGGATCTCGGGGACATGATGCCGTATCGTGTCCCCAAATATGTGCGGTCGGATCCTCAGAGTGATATGAGGCTCAGAATGACAAATGCTCCGAGAAGTCTGCTCGCGGGTCATGCCTCACTATTTCCGAAATGCAGCAATGGAGGGTTATAGCCTTCGCTCTATCTCTTCTTTAGTAGAGCGAAGATTTCGTTGTCCCTTTTTGTTGCGCGCATATTCCCAGGAGTGCGCTTGATTGAAGCGTTGGAGTTATTGTTTTCTCAATAGGTCTTTCTGAATCGAAAGGAGCAAAACAATGTTTTCATTCGCCCGTCCCATCAACCGCTTCCATCTATTCTTGACGGCCATTGCTTGTGCAGCGATGGTAATGATCCTGTTCGCCTCTCCTCCTGCGCAAGCAGAGGATGCCGACTTCGACGGCATAGCCGATTCCGACGATAACTGCCCCTATGTCGCGAATCCCGATCAAGCAGACAGTGAACTTCCAGACGCTGTTTCCTATTGGAAATTCGACGAAGGCGTTGGAACAACCGCAGGCGATTCCGCCGACTCAAATCCGGGAACAATTGTCGGACCAAGCTGGGTGCAGGGACAGGTTGAATCTGCCCTACGCTTCGACGGCGTCAACGACTACGTATCAATTGCAGATAGCAATGCATGGACTTTTGGAACCGGTAATTTCACCATCAGCTTCTGGCTGAATACATCCGCACATTCCTCAACTAACGGAATGGTTATGTATCAGGGAGATGCTTATGGAATGTATTATTCGATTTCCTTCTACGCATATGTGCGAATGGGAGGGAAGGTTTATTTCACGCCGGATTATAAGAATTACCCAAACCATCACTTCGTGATTTCAACAATTGCTGTCAATGATGGCGCATGGCACCATGTGGCCATATTGAGAGACGGCGCCTACTTCAAAATGTACGTTGATGGTTTGGAAGCAGCCACGCCTTTGAATCTTGGCAGTTCTTTCGTAATGGCAAACTCGACATACCCATTGCTCATGGGTGTAATGCCGCCCCCTTACTTCTATAATCCATATAATGGGTCTCTTGATGAGGTTGCTATCTATCACGTAGCCTTGACCGAAGAAGAAGTTCAATTGCAGTATGAGAATGGCTTGGCCGGCCGCGGTTATCTCGGCGATGGATTTGGTGATGTCTGCGATAATTGTCCGGCAATTGCGAATCCGGATCAACTGGATGCGGACGGCGACACATTAGGCGATGCATGTGACAATTGCCCGGATACCACAAACTCAGACCAACTCGATAGCGACGGCGACACATTAGGCGATGCCTGTGACAATTGTCCGGACGTGCCGAATGAGGATCAAGCCGATTCCGATGCTGACGGCCTCGGCGATGCATGTGACATTTGGCCGAATGACCCGCAGAATGATATTGACGGCGATGGCGTGTCGGGTGAAATAGACAACTGTCCGAATGTCTCCAACCCCGACCAGGCCGACTGTAATTCTGATGGGACCGGTGACGCATGCGACGCGATTAATCCGGCCGCAGATGATTCCGTTTGCGACGGGGTGGACGACGACTGCGACGGCGTGGCCGATGAAGCATATGCGCCGACTGAGACAAGCTGTGGTGTCGGGGAGTGCGCCTCCACTGGTCTGATGATATGCGTCGGTGGCAGCCTGCAAGATACCTGCGTGGCTGCCTCACCTTCTGAAGAAACCTGTGACGGCCTCGACAACGATTGCGACGGCGAAGCCGATGAAGGCCTCGAGATGGGGACGTACTATCAGGACGCCGACGCAGACACTTACGGGAACGCCGCCGTCCCTCTTTCCGCCTGCATGCCGCCTCCCGGATATGTCAGCGACTCGACAGATTGCGATGACAACGCCCCGCTGGTCAATCCGGGGATGACAGAGGTCTCTTGCAACGATTTGGATGACGACTGCAATCCAGCAACCGGCGATGATATGGCGCCGCCTGTTATCACATGTCCGGGAAATACTCAGGTCAGTCTCATATGTGGCGGAGTGCCCGCCGGCGACGCAGCCATTCAGGCGTTTCTCAACGGCGCGACCGCAACCGATAATTGCGACCAGACGGTTGTCGTCACCAATAATGCGCCGTCCGTATTTGGTCCCGGCTTGACAGCGGTCACGTTTACGGCGGCTGATTCGAGCGGGAACACCAGCACTTGTCAGGCATCAGTCCGTGTGACGTATTACTACGGTGGCATCCAGCCGCCCGTCAATTCTGATGGATCGAGCATCTTCAAGGTTGGGCGGACGATTCCTGTGAAGTTCAGGTTGTACTGCTCGGGTAGTGTACCAATCGGTGCCGCGACGGCAACGCTTTCGGTATTCAAGATAACCGACGAGATTTTGGGAACCGTAGAGGAGATTGATCCTGTCGCCTCTGGGGAGTCCAATACCGGCAACCTCTTCCGATATGACGCGGCAGAGCAGCAGTACATCTATAACTGGTCCACTACTGGCTTGGGTGGAGGAACGTACAGGTTGCGGATAAACCTCGATGATGGCACTTCGTATTCTGTGAATCTGTCACTCAAAACGAAGTAGCTCATCTTGTACGAGCATCATTCAGATGTCTCCATTGTATGCGTGAATAGCTACGGCTTGGATGTTTGGCCGGAATCCGGAAGGGGGCCGAGGGAAAATCTCGGCCCCCGCTTTTTTCTAGCCCATCCCAGAGCGGCCTGGGGTATACACAGTGACAGCGCTGCCTCGCTGAAGCGATCACAATATCCCCATTTTGTCGACGGCTCCCTTTTTCTCACATGCTTCTATTGCGGCACTCCGGTATCATAGACGCTTATGGGCAGCTTTTCTTTTCCCTGGGAATGCTCAATCCCCTTCTCTGCAATTCTCTGCGAGGGCGCAAAGGCCGTAAATTCGGGCTTGGAGGCAAAGTGTTTGAGAGCCTCTTCGTATTGCTGTTTCGCCAATTCACGCTTC
>JACRIR010000009.1 GCA_016215705.1 Candidatus Poribacteria bacterium
ACCGACGAAGACCGCGCCTGTGATTCTGCGCGCCCACGACTCGAAAGCGGTGACCCTATCGAATACCTTTCCCACCGAATGGACGCCGGACGCTATGAGGACTGCGAACAGCGCCACCGGCACGGCTGTGCCTATCCCGTAGACCGACGGCAACAGAGCGGCAGAGCCCGAACTGACGGCGAGAGGAATAAGGCTGCCGAAGAACAGCGCCGCCGATACCGGACAAAAGGAAAGCGCGAAGAAAATCCCCAGCAAAGCTGCCCCCACGATGCCCATTCCTTCTATACGACGCTTTATCGAGTCGCTCAGGCCGATTCCGGGAAGCGAAAAACGGAAGACATTCAGCAAAAACAGCCCAACGAATATGAGAACCGGCCCAAGAATCTTGTTCATGTGTGTCTGCAGCGCAAAAGAGATAGTCGGGGCCGAGAGAAGGCTCTTCGCGAGGAGGACGCCGAGGAGCAAGTAAGTGAATGCTCTTCCCACAGTATAGAGAATGCCGCTCGCAAACACGTAGCGCGGACTGCCGACGCGTCTGCCGATGAACGACATCGCCGCGATATTGGTTGCCAGCGGGCAAGGGCTTATCGAGGTCAATATGCCGAGCCACAACGCTGAAAGCGCGCCCCAAAAGACTCCATCCATGCTTCACTCCTTCATGAAGTCTGTCATCTCCGTTTGTACATAAGAGAAGAATGCCTGTTTATTCCGGACAAGCTGCCACACTCTATCCAGGTTCTTCCATTTCGTTTGCTTCTCTTCCCGTACGGCAGAAAGAACAACTGATTGCGCATATAGCTGATAATCATCCACAAAATGTTTATTCTTCGGAGCGGAGACGTCAATAGAACGCCAGACGAGCTTTCCCGTCGTAATCGCTTCCGCAAACTTCTCTTTCAATGCCTCTTCCGTGTAAGCCTCAATGGTGAGGCACGTCCTACACCGCCTGTCGCTGTGGAAGTAGTAAGCGACGACATGCTCCGATGGGCTGCTATCTTGAGATGCCGCTTTCTCCCCCGCCGGTCGGGTGTCCGCAGCCGACTTCGATTGAACCGATTGTTCGGCGGAAAAAACCTGTTGGCCCTCGCCCGAGAAGAACATGCAGATGGCAATTATGCAGATAACCAGAAGAACGAGTATCGCTATTAGTTTTAATCTCATCATGTGACTTCTCCTTTACAGCGACGGCCGCGCCCGAGCGGCATCCATACCACAAGCCAGCACTCGGCCGATTTGGTTTATGTCGATCAATGTTGCCAGTCTACCTTTCCCAACATTCGGAGAATCTGGTCCCGTTTCTCCCTCATTGTCTCATGGAACAGTTCGGCGCACTTCTCGGTCCTTGTGTCTCCATTGGCGAGCGCTGCCGCAAACGCCATACACGTTGCAAAACCGCACTTCCCGCAGTTGTTCCTCGGAAGCAGCTTGAAAATGTCGAGCGGTTTCACATCCCCAATGCTCCGATCTGAAGGTTTTATCGTCGCTTTCCTCCCGGCTACTGAGTTGATCGTATCGCGAAGCCATTCAAAGACTTCCTTCGCCTCGCCCTCGTCGCGAAGCCCGGCGATGCCGATCTGTTTGGAGTATATGGCGATGACCTTCCCGTCTCGTCTAAACCGGAGAAACGGCAGAGTTTTGTCATACACGCAGGGGCCGAATTCCGCGTTCAAGTAAGGCAATAACTCAGTCAAATCGTCTTCAAATTCGATGGCGGCCGTCACGCTGATCTCGGACGGCAGGCACTCGGGCGGCGCCACATTCATCTGGTAACTCTCGAGAAGCACGGTGAACCTCCCTATTTCTTGAACCATTTCTCGATATCTGATGCCTTTGGGACTTTCCCCTCGATTTTTTTCTCACCATCGATGAAGACCGCGGGCGTGAACAGAACGCCCCGATTCACAATCGTGGTGATATCGGTCACATGATCAATGACGGCATCAATGCCGAGTTGTTTTGCAACCTTTTCAACTTCTTGCGAAGTCTTCTGGCACTTTGCACAGCCCGGTCCGAGGATTTCGATTTTCATGTTCTCTTTCCTCCTATCTCAAACCATACAGAGAGTGGAATCCGCAGATTCTCACAGACTCAGTTTGCAGTTTGTGGCTTACAATCTGCGAGAGTATCTCTCGCTTGGAAGCCAATCTGATTTTTTCACTCTTCACACTTCACACTTCATTATTATCCCACAATCAATCCGTATATCATCCCGGTGATGGTGGCCATTATCACGACAAGTGAACAATAGACAACCGTTTTCTGAGTGCCCATGACACTGCGCAGCACAACCATGCTCGGCAGGCTGAGCGCAGGGCCGGCCAGAAGCAGCGCCAAAGCGGGACCTTGTCCCATGCCATTGCCGATCAATCCTTGGATGATGGGCACTTCCGTGAGCGTCGCGAAGTACATGAATGCGCCGGCCACAGAGGCCAGAAGATTGGCCCAGACGGAATTCCCGCCGACTGCCGCTGCAATGTACTTTGCAGGAATCAGGCCGTTATCAAATTCCGGACGGCCGGTCAACAGACCCGCGGCAAGCACACCGCCGAGCAGCAGAGGCAGGATTTGTTTCGCAAACCCCCACGTCGAGTCCACCCATTCCTGAAGCTCATCTTTCAAGAACCACCGCCAGATAACAAACGCCAGAATGAGCAGACAGAATATCGTCAGCGGCCAATGAATCCGATAAACGGCATCCCAGAAACCGACTGGTTGCGTCGGTTTTCCCCATGCTGCGAAAACCAGGATGAGAACCATCGTCAGAAAGTAGAGAACACTCTGACCGAGTGACCGGCCACCCTCTGTTGCGACAGCCAAATCGGCATTTGCCTTCTTCTCGCTCTCCTCCTTATGGTATATTGTGGCCATAATCAGGCCGATCACAACTGAGAAAACGACCGCGCCCACCGCACGCGCCAGGCCCAACTCCCACCCAAGCACGCGGGCAGTGAGAATGATTGCAAGCACGTTGATCGCGGGTCCGGAATAAAGAAAAGCTATTGCCGGCCCAAGACCCGCTCCCCTCCGGTGAATTCCGGCAAACAGCGGTAGCACTGTGCATGAGCATACGGCCAGGATCGTTCCGGAGACTGAGGCGACCCCGTATGCCAGAACCTTGTTTGCCGCCGGGCCGAAGTATTTCATGACTGACGCTTGCGAAACAAAGCACGCGATTGCTCCGGCGATGAAAAACGCCGGAACAAGGCAAAACAGGACGTGCTTCTGCGCATACTCCTTCGTCATATAGAATGATTCAATCACCGCGCTCTGAAAGCGAGGGTTTGTGACCGGCAAGAAATAGGCGATAAGGAATGCCCCGACAATCAAAGCGAGTTTAGTGCGTTCCTTCATTCTCTCCCACCCTTTGCTTCCCTTCTATGCTACTCACGTTCAGAATCGGGAATCTTGTCGTGATTCCTCTTCTTTTTCCTAGAATCTGCGGAAATCAGTCTGAATCAGTGAACCTATTTCCTTTTCTTCTTCTCTTCGTGTTCCTTCGGTTTCTTGGTGTCCCTTCGTGGATTATGTCTCTTCTTCTTGCTTCTTCTCTTCAGAATCTGGGCAAATCTGCGAAATCCGCGGATTCTGACTGCTTCTTCTTTTTCTTTGGTTGCGGTCACAACGCGCGATGCAAATATGGCCCAAAGGCCGTAGAATACTGCAAAACAATCACCGCTCCGCAAGGACTTTCTGCTGCTCCTTCAAGTTCTCTTGCATTACACGCTCGATGCAGCCAAAGAAATCCATGACGCACGGGCGGGTCAAACGATAGAACGACTTCTGGCCCTCTTTACGATCTTCCACCAAACCAGCCTGTTTAAGAATCCCCAGGTGCTTTGACACGGTGGACTGGTCACTGCCGACGAGATCGACAAGATCGCAGACACATACCTCTCCGCCTTTGCTCATGGCGTCAATCATCATGAGGCGGCTTGGGTGAGCCATTGCCTTGAGAATGTTGGCTCGCATTTCGTAGATTTTCATCTTTTTATTCATAGCTCTGTCGCGCTCCTATATGGTTACATGGTCATTTTACCATATAGCCATAGACCTGTCAAGCCCATCTCTTTAAGCATGCGACGTCCATGGTGATCTCCCGCGATTTCCCGCGCCATTTTCAGTGTTTCTCAAAACGCCAATTCCTCTCACCGAAGGATGTTTAGTGAACACATCTATCATGGAACCCCCAGGGTAGGGGGACGGCACGCAGTGCCCCTGCAGAAATTCTTGAGGACATCGTTGCCATCCTCGTCGCACACCCTCCTTGTCCCTGCTTGCGCCCGGAACTTGACAAACAGCGTTATGCAATATAGAATAACGCTGTCTGCCGCCACCCGCATTGCGAGCAACCAGTTGTAAAAAGCAGGAAAGTCAGATTCAAAGACATTGATTCATAAATCCGAGCGGCGGCCATCGGGCGGAGCGCACTCAAAGAGATCGCGCTAGCTCGATTAGCCCATAGTTGGAGGGGAAATCTTGAGATTCAGATTCAAGGTGTGGGGCGAAATTGACGGTAAACCTCTTATGGGGCCGGGGAGATACCGCCTCCTTTCTGCTTTGCAGAAAACACGTTCCATCAATGCCGCAGCGAATGAGGTGGGCGTCTCATACCGGCGCGCATGGGCTCAGATAAGGGAAATGGAGAATCTTCTGGGATATCCGCTCATCATTTCGAATCGTGGCGGAAAGTCGGGAGGAGGAACCGCGCTAACCTCCGAAGCGATCAAGCTCATTCAGCAATACGAGAAGCTCTCACATAAGCTCAATGCAGCGATCAAAGCATCGGGGCGGCGGGTCCCGTGAAGAAGACCGGATGGTTTTTCTTTGATCCGATTCAATGCATGGAAAGGTGACATAATGAATTTTGAAGCGCTGCTCGAAGAATCCGTGCGGATTCACGGACACCTTTGCCCGGGACAGGTTCTTGGCGTGAGAATGGCCATGGCTGGGCTGAGGGAAGCGGGTATATCCGATCCGAAGGGCGCCGACAGAAAGAATATTATTGTATTCGTGGAAATAGACAGGTGCGCGACCGATGCGATTCAATCGGTGACGGGGTGCTGCCTCGGGAAGCGAACATTGAAATTCATGGATTATGGGAAGATGGCTGCCACTTTCGTCAATCTTCGCACCGGAAAAGCGGTGCGCATGCTTGCGCGAGAGGAATCTCGCGAACTCGCAGCCACCCGCTTTCCAGAAATGAGTGACAAACACAAGGGGCAACTCGAAGCATACAAGGTTATGCCTGAATCCGACCTCTTCGAGGCAACCGAAGTGGAAGTGGACCTGGAGCCGGAGGATATGCCAGGAAGGCCGGCTGGTCGCGTGAAGTGCCAGGAGTGTGGCGAGTATGTTCAGGACAAGAGGGAGATACTGGACGAGAGAAAAACACTATGCAGGCCCTGCGCACACGGCGGCTACTACCGTATCAGAGAGAAAGTCTGCTTATGAGGAGCATTTTGCCCCTAATTCGGGGACACCATGCGGCATGGTGTCCCCGAATTAAGGGCAACAGTCGCCGGTTTCTCGCCAGAAACATGGATTCCTGCTTTCGCGGGAATGACATAAGGTGATCGGTTGCTTTGTGATTGAACCGTAAACCGTAAACTGTGAACCGTGAACCAGTTCTTTCGGAGGCAGCAATGTGTGAGCAAGATAGTGTGAGTACAGAACACTCGATGGGACACGCCTTCAAAACGACGCCGGTCGCCGAGGCTGTGGGCATGGCGCTGGCACATGACGTCACCGAGATACGGCCGAGCGAGTTCAAGGGCAGGGCTTTCAAGAAGGGCCACGTCATACGCCCCGAGGATGTCTGTCACTTGCAGCGACTGGGCAAAGAGAAAGTGTTCGTCCTGAGCATTTCCGGGGACGATATGCATGAAGACGATGCGGCAAGGGAACTGGCAAGCTCGCTAATGGGCCCCGGAGTTGCTCTCAGCGGTGAACCCAAGGAAGGAAGAATTGATTTGCTGGCCGCGTGGGACGGACTCCTCAAGATAAACGTTGCAGCCCTCGAGAGATTCAACATGCTTGGGCAGGTCATGTGCGCCACGCTGCACGACAGCACGGTAGTGCGAAAAGGTGACCGTGTGGCCGGCACTCGCGCCATCCCCCTTGTCGTCAAGCGAAGCCTTGTCGAGAATGCCGTCTCAATTGCCGGAGATGGGATTCTCGAAGTCATCAGAATGAGAAAACCCCGAACCGGCATTGTCATCACCGGAAGCGAAGTCTATCACGGCAGAATCAAGGACGGCTTTGCGCCCGTCATCCGGGAAAAGATAGAGCGGTTCGACGGAGAGATCGTGAAAATGAGCTGTGCGCCCGACGACGAGGCGGCGATCGAACAAAGGCTCCGGGAATGCCTGCAATCGGGAGCAGACCTTCTCATTACGACCGGAGGCATGTCCGTGGACCCGGAGGACGTGACGAGGTTTGCGATTCGGAAATTAGGGGCCGGGAATCTCGTGTATGGCTCGGCGGTTCTGCCCGGCGCCATGTTCCTTGTGGCATACATCGAAAGCGGCCAAGGAGGCGACTCCGTGCCCATACTGGGAGTGCCGGCCTGCTCGCTCTACCATAAAACGACTGTGCTCGATCTGGTCCTCCCACGAATTCTGGCAGGCGAGCGGATCGGCATGCCGGAGCTTGCCCGGCTCGGTCATGGTGGACTCTGCCTAAACTGCAAAGAATGCCGCTACCCGGTCTGTCCCTTCGGAAAGTAAGCTCTTCCAAGAAGATGTGCAACTGATCGAGTCTTTCAGATGCCTCGCACAGAGAATCGGGAACATGACGCCGCATCGAGTCCCCGATTCCCCAGATCTTTACTAGGCTCACTTTTGTATCATAGAAAGATACGCTCTCCTCTTGCCGATTCCCCACCTTTTGCCGCGACGCTGAGAACCGTTTGACAAAACGTCTTTGGACGCTTAACATTGTTTGAGATTTACTCATTAGGAGCGCCTGACCCCGCACACCGCGGAGCTAACCGTGAAAGAAATGGCCCTTTATTCGGGGACACCATGCGACATGGTGTTCCCGAACTAAGGGAAAGAGTCGCCCGTTTATCAGTATCGAAGCGATTCCCGGTAAATACAGATTGCTTCGTCGCCCGGGTCTGCGACCCTATGCTCGTCGCAATGACCAAACAGTCTCGCGTTTTCGGGACGCAACCATAAACCATGAACCAAGTTTGCCCGGAGCTAAGCGATCTTCCTGTTTTTCCGGATTCTTCCCTTTCGCCTTGCTCCTTTCGTCTTTCCCCTCTTTCTTAGGAGGCGTTCGTTGGCATTACCGGTCTCAGAGGTGCAAACCGCACAACCATCTGCGTGGAGCCCGCTCCGACAGCCGCTGTTCCGCGCCCTTTGGACGGCTAACTTGGTATCCAATGTCGGAACGCTTATGCAAGGCATCGGCGCGGCATGGTTGATGACATCTCTTGATCCTTCGCCGGTGATGGTCTCTCTGGTCCAGGTGGCTACAACTTTTCCAATGTTCTTGCTCGCGCTTCCAGCGGGAGCCCTGGCCGACATCATTGACCGCCGTCTTTTGTTGCTGGTTGCTCAAACCTGGATGCTTGCGATCGCCGCTTTCCTGGGAGTCCTTACGGTTTGGCATATAACAGGCGCATGGACTCTGATTCTGCTCACGTTCGCGCTCGGTGTCGGCGCAGCTTTGAACGGTCCGGCGTGGCAGGCGACGGTTCTCGACGTAGTCCCCCGGTCAGACCTATCGGCGGCCGTCTCACTGAACAGCGCGGGATTCAACGCCGCGCGCGCAATCGGGCCGATGTTGGGCGGCTTCATCATAGCGGCAGCCGGACCGGGCGCGGTGTTCCTGCTGAACGCCATATCATTTGTCGGGGTGATCGCTGTTCTCTTCCGATGGCGTCGCGTCGTGAGCGCCGGCACGCTCCCTGCCGAACGCGTTTTCGAAGCAATGCGAACAGGGGTGCGTTATGTGCGCCACGCGCCGTATTTGAGGTCAGTTTACGTTCGCACGATTGTCTTCACCGTATTCGCGAGCGCCATGTGGCCCATGTTGCCTCTGATAGCTCGTTTTGAATTGAATGGCAGCTCGACCACGTACGGGATTCTCCTCGGATTCTTCGGCGTAGGCTCCGTCGCCGGAGCGGCCATGTTGCCGCAGATTCGCCGAAGACTGTCGGTAAACGCTTTGGTGGCAGCGGATACGCTCGTCTTCGCGGCATTCGCTCTTGTGCTCGCGTTCTCACGTAACTTCGCAGCGCTGTGCCTGACAATGTGCGCGGCCGGAGCTGCATGGCTCACCCTGCTGTCAAATTTCAATTCAAGCACTCAGGGGGCCGTCCCGCTTTGGGTGCGCGGACGCGCAATGTCGGTTTATCTGCTCATATTCTTTGGCAGCCTGGCGGGGGGAAACGCGCTTTGGGGAATGGTCGCCAAATATACGAGCATTCGTGTGGCGCTCGTGGCCTCCGCCGCAGGAATGATTATCGGTCTCCTCGCAACAATACGATATCGCTTGCCCGACGTGGAAACACTCGACACGACGCCCGCAACGGACCCGGAAACCCCGACTGCCGTGGGTGATTTCGACCCTGAACACGGGCCGGTCATAGTGATGGTCGAGTACCGCATCGATCCGGCAAAAACAAGAGATTTCCGGCAGTCAATGCGAGAAGTACGGCTGGTCCGAAAACGCGACGGTGCGATTCGCTGGGGTCTGACTCGCGACACGACCGACCCGACCCGCTTCGTCGAGTTCTATGTGACAGAATCGTGGATTGAACATCTCAGACAACATCATCGGCTCACTGTCTCGGACCGAGCCGTGTTCGACCGCGCGCGAGCATACCATGTAGACGCCGGGCCGCCAAAGGTTTCCCACTTCGTGTTCGCATATGAATCAAACGGAAATGGGGTGAAGGGGGAAACGGAGAAACGGGGAGAGGCTTGATTTTTGATTACTGCTGTCCAAAAGAGTCTTCTTTTCTCACCGCAAAGACGCAAAGGGCACAAAGAGAGGCGAAAAGGAATGACCAGGCAGTACGAACCACCCGCTGTCATTCTGAGCGAAGCGAAGAATCCCTTTCTCATGATCAGAAATCTCGCTCTGATTCTACTGCAAACATCGGTAACAGAGATTCTTCACTACGCTCAGAATGACGTCCGCACGGCTGGGTGAGTCCTCTGGAAAGGAGTATCCATGCTCATCAAGAAAGAACAGATTCCCATCCTGATCCTCAATGTCTGCGCAGTCATCTTCTACGCGGCTCTGTTCGCATCGCGGAAGAACTATGAGTTCCTGCTCTATATCGGGGTCATCATCTTCTTCCTGGTCGTCATTCTCGCAACAGACAAAAAAGTGAATTATCCGAATGACGTCCTCTGGGGATTGACATTGTGGGCGCTCTTACACATGTCCGGCGGAGGTTTATATATCGGCGGCGTCAAGCTCTACGAGATCATTCTTGTTCCCATTTCGAACGAATACGAAATCTTTCGTTACGACCAGTTCGTGCACATCGTCGGCTTCGGAGTCGCGACACTCGTCATGTACCACCTGATAAGACCTAAACTCAGGCCTGACCTCAAGAAGTCGGTTGGGCT
>JACRIR010000242.1 GCA_016215705.1 Candidatus Poribacteria bacterium
CGCCTCGACTACAACCAGTACCGGCCACACAGTTCCCTCGGCGACCTGACCCCCGAGGAGTTCGCCAACCAAGACCGGGTCAGACAACCTGAACCGCGGAATCCGAACCTACAGGTGGCATGAGGAATGGGGGAAGGTCACCATCTCAGACGCTCCTCACTAAACTCCGATTGCTTTTTCTGTACGGTTTTTTCATCTATGGATAAAAGAAATTCAGCGAGCGGCCCTTCACAATTCTTGTCCAGCGATTCGAATCGCTTTTCCAACTCTAGTGCGAGTCTTTCATGCTTCCATTCACCAAATGCCAAATTAAAGGCGATGGCAAACTCTGCCAAATAAGCAAGTTTGAGGTAACTCATTTGGATTGGGTGTTCTTAGAAATTAACGTAAGGATTTTTACAAAAGAGTTACCGGCCACATCCATGATAGCGGCACAAGCGCGGAGTTTAATTCACTAATGCAGGATTACTCTCAGCAATCATGCCAGCGCTGGTTGGGGCACTGGCTCATATAGTCTTGCGTTATCTTTAATGGCTTTGTCGAAGATATCTCTCAGCTGTACAGCGCGCTGATTATCATTGAAACTACCAACAGCGGTATTTTTTACAATATCCACCTCGATCCGGTATATTCTGTCATCCGAAACAAGAAAATGCACATCGGCATCCTTTAGTATATTTTCTTCGAGTACCTCTTTAACCTCTACTCGCTCAGTGCTTTTGAGAGTTAGTAATTGTGCCAAGAATTCGTTCTCGGCATCTTGATTAAGACGGTCTGGGCTTTGAACAAGAACGCTAACTTTTCCACTCCTATCATTAACAAATTTCTTCATTTCATGAATTAGTGTTTCATCGTTGTAAACATTCGTCGACAACGAACCAGAAAAAAGCTTTACATACTCCTGAGCGGAACGAAACACATTTCGCAAAATTGAAAGCGCATGGCTTGGGGAACTATTCGAGATAGTTCTCGTATCTTTATCTTTAGCGAGGCGCGCAATAAATGCCTCGTACTCGACATCAACCGTAACCACTTGCGCAGCAGTTGTGTGTGTCATATCGACAGAGCCTTTGGTTTCGGAGAAATGCAAAGTGCGCCACTTCTTTATAGGCAGGACATCCAACCGCGGTACCCTACAGCTAAGAGGCTATCCATAAGACCCCCCTGAGTGAAACGGTGAAAAAACCTTCCGAGGTCACCGTACGCTGTTGGCAGTATCAATAGCGCCGCTATTGAACCTAACCTTGGGTAGGTTAGTAAAGTCCTTTGTGATACATAGAAGACGTTCTTCTATGTATTTGAATTAACAACATAATTTATTTTAAGCAAATACCGGATCCGTGTGTTTCTGGAAAAACGTGCGTGGAGATCAATGCGGTTTCGGCCGTCCGCGCCATCGAACCCTCAGAGGTCGATATGTGGACGTTTGACGCCTGCGTCACCGGCCTCGAGATCGTCCATGTCCTTGTACAGGACGACGGCCTCGTCGGAAATGCAGAGCGCGCGCCCGTCGGCGATCTCGATCAGGTCTAGCTCGATCCCGCCCCCTGAATCCCACGTCGGGACGCTCTTTATGCGGTCGGTTTCAACCTTCATGGCGAATTGCCTCCATATAGAAGCGTCCCATGATATGCCGGTCGTCCAATAACGCAACTCCGCACGGGAAACACGCCATTCATGAACGTTTGCCTTCAGCAGGTGTCAATAAATAGTGTTGGTGTGCAGCATGAACAAGTCGCTCTAATATTTCCTTTTCAGCTTCCTGTTTCTGATTCAATGCGCTCTTTGCGGTCAATGCGCTTCCTTCCCCCGTAAGAATCCAGTGAAGATTTGGATGTAACCCCAGCTTGCTTCGAAGCAGCCCCAGCGCTCGCAATCGCTCTGTATCCATGAACGCGGCGCCACGCCTTATTTTCGAAAGCGTACTCGGGTTCGAGTAAGACAGCTGACGGCCTACGTCTATCCCGTAGGATCCCAATGCATCAATCAGAGCGACCAGGCGTAAACACATGTCACGCATGACAGCTCGGTTCTTAAGCCGTCGCATATATTGATATTATCAAATATATATTATATTATCATAATTAGCCAAACTGCCAACAAGAGGGAACCGCTATGAGGCTGCGGGTCGGGGATTTGTTCGCAGGAGCCGGTCTTTTGAGCGGCGCGTTCACCCGCGCAGGGTTCAAAACTGTTTACGCAGCGGAGGCCGACCACCGGGCCATCGCTACTTTCAACCTGAACCACGGAAAAGTCGCCGAATGCAGAGACGTGCGACAACCGCGCGATGACGTTCGCTGTGACATCATAGTGGCGGGTCCTCCTTGTCAGGGCTTCAGTACCCTGGGCAAGAGGGACCGTGCCGACGAACGAAACGTTCTCTCACTCGCGATCGCGCGATGGGTTCGGCCCAGCGGGGCGCGAGTGGTAATAGTCGAAAACGTGCCTCAGTTTCTGGAATCAGACCAGTGGCATCGCCTGACGGAGCGCATGAGGCGCCTCGGATTCGAGTCGCGCGCTTGGGTGCTCGACGCGTTCGATTACGGCGCACCGCAACGGCGGAAGCGTTCCTTCACGGTGTATTCGAAAATCGGGCTACCAGAACTTCCCAGACCGGTAAAACATAGGATTACGGTTCGTGACGCGTTCGAAGGGCTCGGCCTGAAACCCGATGTTGATGGCATGCACACCGCTCCGACGCCTTCAAAGCTCGCTTACGAACGCTTTGTAAGAATCCTCAGCGAAGGAAGTCGTTCGGATCTGATGACACGTTCGCCTCATCTGTGTCCGCCTTCGTGGCGACGGCTAGGACCGGATGTCAGCGACGTGTGGGGAAGAATGCGGTACGACGCGCCTTCCAACACGCTACGGTGTTGTTTCCAGAATCCCTCCAAGGGGCGCTACATACACCCGGTCGAACACCGCGTTATCACGCTACGCGAAGGGGCTCGATTACAGGGAGTGCCTGATAGCTGGAAGTTCGTCGGAGATAGGACGTCGGTAGCCCGGCAGATAGGGAACGGCGTGCCAATCCCGCTCGGCTACGCCGTCGCAAAAAGCGTGTCGGAGCTTTTTAGCTGAGCTCCTCGTCAAAACGCTCCTCTTCTTTCGCCAAGACCTCTATGTAGTCCATATGGAGCGTTTTCGCGCGCTCCAACATGACTGTAAGCGGGATGATCTGCCACGCCTGTGCCGGCGTTGATTTGTGATACTTGTCGAGCAGCACCATCTCCTCGGTATTGCGCGTCGCATTACCCGGCAGGCTGCCTATAAGGTAGCCGTACACGGTGGCCGTTTTAAACTCGTTCTTTAGATAGCGCTCCACCTTCGTCATATAGCCTTCGAGTTGAGTGAGATGGCTGGCGGTTAGAGGGATGTTCGGCGACTTAAGTTCGACCACCGTCACCCTTGTCTTCTGAGATCCGTCAGCAAGGACGAACACGAGATCCGGACGCGTGTGGTCCTTGTCTTTCTCAGGGTCGTAATCTTTGGGTTTTTCAGAATCGATGCCGAGCTCTTTGTCCAACTGCCTTGCAACGTCCCCCATGGGTTTGTCGCTCGCCAGATAGCGCGAGAATTCCGGCTCGATGAGCCAGGGACTCTCCTTAAGAAGCTGGTGGAGTTCGCCTTCGAATTTCGCGCTTTTCCACTCGTCCTTCGACCGCTTTTGCAGCTTCTGCAGCGCCAGAATGCCGTTCCTGCGTCCGCGGTACAGTTTGAGCACATCACTGTGCTCGATCCTAGCCAGCTCGACCAGTTCGTGACCGACGACGGATATGCTTTTCGGATCCTCACCCAGATGGGCGAGTTTCACCAGCACTTCGCCCGCGTTCATGGAACGGACCACCAGCGGAGCAACCTCGCGGAACAGCCTGCTCTGTGTGCCGTGACGGGCGGCAAGCGCTTTAAGCGCCTTTCTTGCCGGTACGCGGGTATTTGTTGAAAGCAAGTCGACCTGGTCCAAGAGAGCTTTGGAGACCGGGTCTTCGTCCATTTCCTGTTCTGCCTTCTTGTCACGAAACCTGCCGTGTTCCTGCAGGGCGTCCTTCATGATCTGCGTAACCGTGCTGATAAGGGCGTCAACCACCTCGTTGTCGGACTTCAGGTCCGTGCGGCTCGTGCTGATGTGGTCTATGTCCTGCCTGTCCAATTCGTCCGCGTGGACCACGCATTCCATGTAGCTCTGGGAATGAAAATTGTGCATCCCTGTAGGGAGTTCGAACAGCGAGGGTCCGGCGGCAAGACGTTTGTTGCAGTAAATCCTTGCGCCACGCAACCGCGCGGGAAGGCTTCCTTTGACATCCGCAGGCTGTCCCTGCCCGTCGGAATTCGCCGCCTTGTCCTGTTCCTCGCCCTTCCGCGCCCTGAACATCGCGCGGTAGCGTATCGGGTACTTTACGACGTCGGCCACATTGACTTCGATCGTGGCGTAACCGTCCTGATCGCATTTGTCGTCAGAAGGGTACTTGAACTCGTACTCCGCGGGCTCTTCCACGATCTTTTCGCCGTTCAGCTTCACGACGAACGCCTCCCCGAGGACTACGAAGTTCTGAGCGAGCGTGTTGCGCATGGTCGGCTGTTTCGCCTTGATCGCATCGCAACGCAGACGGCTCAATACGACCTTGGTGCCGTGCTCGTCTAGCAAAAGGCCTTCGATATATTCGGGCGTAAAGGTCACATCATAGGCCGTAGACTTCTTCCTGATCTCCTCGTAATCCATCGTGAACTGCGTCGCGTACGTCTCGTTCTTACGTTTTGTCCAGATCGTGATTTTCTCAGCAGTACCGAAGCCAGCCAGTTTACCCAGCCCCTTTCTGCCCATGACGTATCGAAGGCCGGATTCGGACTTCCCGCCATCGGTTTTGCGACGGTTCCTGTTGACCAGGAGGTACTTGTTTTGGACTTCCTCCGCGCTCATACCGTGCCCGTTGTCCTGAATAACGATCTCGATACCCTCCGGCAACGGATCCTGGAGCACCGTGAATGTGCCTCGCTTTTCTTCTTCGACCTCCTTCTTGGCCTGTTCCCGAACAGCCGCACGAGCCTCCTCGATACGGTCGAAGGGGATGTTTATTTCGACAAGCTCGGCGTCGGCGTCGTATCCGTTCGCCACGAACTCCACGAGGCTCTTGCCGACGGAGGTGTACATGTTGAGACCGAGCGATTCAAGCATGCCCGTGTCGATACCGAGACGAAGCTCTTGTGGCTTGGTAGTCGATGCTGCTTGGGTATTGGTCGTGTCCATAAATTACCGCCTCCCTTTATTTAGGTTTCTTCCTGACCAACATGCCGATCCTCCGCACCACGGCGTCGACATCGTCGTATGCCTGGTGTTCCCAGACGCGGAGCACGCGCCATCCCGACCGTCGCAACGCCCTGATATTGCGTCGGTCGCGGCGGCGGTTCCGCTCGATTTTGGTCTGCCAGTAGGCAGGAAGTGTATGCTTCCAAGCAGGATAGCGAAACCCGTGCCAGAAATCCCCGTCGATGAAGATAGCAATGCGGTGTTCTAGGAACGCAATATCTGGCCTGCCGCGCAGACGAGAAACATGGCGACTGTAACGGTAACCTGCCGACGTAAGGGCCTTCATAACCAGCTTTTCGAGCCGAGTTCCCTGCGGCCGGTTCGCCTGCATGCAGCGCCTGCGCTGCGACAAAGTAAGGCGGTCAGTCATCAGGATTTCGTCCCTCGGCCATTGTAATGATCGAGGATTTCCTTGTCTGGCTCACAAGGACATTGTCCGATTGGGAATCCATCTTGATTTCTGGTATCGGTAATCGCAACCTACACCCGCAATCAGCTGAGCCCCGATAACCCGATCCAACAAGCAGGGGAGCACTATGGTCTCATATATGGGCGTACAGACGTACGCTACGGCGCGAAATTCCCAGATAGAGTTTCTTGAATGACTTACCTTATGTAGCGTAGGTTACTTTCCACGGACTTGCGCGCTCGCCGACGGGACGGCGGCTCCGGTTTGAGAAACCGGCAGATCCTCTTCGCGAGCGCCACAAAGTCGCGAGTCTGGCATTCCCACACGACGAGCACGTGCCAGCCGCAAGCCCTGAGCGCGCGGATGTTGCGCCGGTCGCGCTTAACGTTCCCAGCCCGCTTGTCGCACCAGAATGCGGCGTTGGTCCTGGGTATGACACGCCCTTGTTTGCAGGCGTGCATATGCCAGAAGCAGCCGTGCACGAATATGATTTTTTGCCGCGCTCGGAAAACGAGATCGGGACGTCCCGGCAGTTCCTTTCCATGCAGCCGGTAGCGGTAGCCCATGCTGTGTATCAGCCGGCGCACGGCGAGCTCGGGGCCCGTGTCTTTGCCCCGGATTGCCGACATGTTCCGGCGGCGCTGCTCGGGCGTCAGAACATCGGCCATCCGTCCTCACGCGCGAAGGCGCGCCCGCACTTCACTGATGAAACCCTCGACGGTCAGGATACCTGCGCGGTGGCTCGGCGGGTAATCCGTGTGCAGGTGCTGCGGCACGACGAGATCCACGTTCAGCTGCCTCATCTCGTCGAGCTGTGCTGATGAGACACCCTGCTGCAGCGTGAGAATGTGTTTGTGCGTCACGCGCGGCGCCTCGCGCGTGACCTGGCGCCAGCGGTCCTTGCAGGTCGTCTTCACGCCGAGGACGAAGAGCTTCTCAAGCGGGAAATCCGGATCCTCGTATTCCTTTTTGCCGGGAATCAGCACGTCGGGTTTGGTGCCATCGACGTCCACGCGCACATCGAACGGAAGCTTCGCCTCACGGAGCAGATACTCGACGTGGAGCTCGAGCGAGCGCCCAGCGCGCGCCTTGCGCCGCTGGAGGATGGTCTGCGCCGTCCTGAGGAAGTCGTCCACCGATTTGAATGCACGCAAGACCTTCGGTTCGCACACGCGGCGCTCGACCAGTCTGAATAATTGGTACTCGGCCTCGACGAACAGCTGAAGCTGTGCGTCGCTCGGCTTCGACACGAACGCATTCACGCAGTCGAGCAGCGCCTGGCGAGCCTCGCCAGCAAAGCTCGTCGTGGGCGGGAAATCGGTAAGGGCCTTGGAAAACTCGCAGAAATGACGATCGATGCAGTCATCCTCGCCCTCGGGCGATGCGCCGGCGTCGCGATCGTAGAAGGCCCAGCGCCCTGTCACCTGGACGCCGAGACCGGCCTGCACATCCTCGATGTCGTCCTCGAGATCGAAGACGTACATCAGGAAACGGTCCATGCGCTCCGGAATCAGAATAAGTAGGCTGCCCACGCGGTCGGCGGTGAGATACGGAAAGTCCCGGCCGAAGTGCGTCATGCGGTACTCGCTTCGCGTACCGGTGCCGTACCACTTCACCACCGAATCCGTGATGCGACCGTCCTGCACCCAGACGGCCTGAACATGGTGATCGTGATTGACACCTTTCTGCGGCGGCTGGGGGGTGAAAGCCGCCCACTGCGCCTTCGGCAGATAGTAACCGCACTGGTGTCCGCCAGTCAGACCGACATCGTTCGGGGAAATGAATTTGAGAACCGCTTTGCCGCAGCGCCCCGCGTCGAGTATCGCCTGGTCACACGCCGGCGAGGGCACGGTTCGATCTCCCTTTCACTTTTCCTTTTTCCCCCGCCCGGCTCGTCACGACCGGCGTCTTAAGTAGGCAGCCGCCACGCATCGCGAGAAGCTGCCAGCCGAGCACGTCTGCGAGCTGGCGCGCAACGGCCTCGGCCACAGGGGGCACCACGGCGTTACCGAACTGCTTGTAAGCCTGGGTATCTGACACGACGATAGGCAGCCGGTCAGGAAAGCCCATCAGCCGCGCCGCTTCACGCGGCGTGAGCCGGCGCGGATTGCGCCGTTTCTGCGGAATCAGGACCTCGGATCCGTCCTTGTAGTAGCGAGCCGAGAGCGTGCGGCTTACGCCATCGAAGTCGGCCATGCCGAAGCCGAAGCCGTTACCCTTCTCCTTGTGACGCTGCGCGTAGTCCTTGAGGTATGTCCACAGATGCGTGCTCAGCGTGTACTTCGAGTCTGGCGATTCCTCGAGGATGTCGCGGAAGCGCGGGCGCGGGCTGTCGGGTTCCGACGGGAATACGAATGGCGGATTCTCACCGAATACCCGCACGTCAAAACCAACAATGAAGACACGCTCGCGATGCTGCGGCACCCAGGCGGCGGCGTCAATGACCTTTGTGAAGATTCGATAGCCCAAATCCTCAAGCACCGAACGGATGACCTGCCACGTCCGCCCTCCGTCATGCGACTGGAGGTTTTTCACATTCTCGAGAAGGAACGCCGGCGGACGTTTGTTCTCGAGAATGGTCGAGACGTTGAAGAAGAGGTTTCCCTGAGCCGCATCCTTGAAACCATGCGGGCGACCGAGCGCGTTCTTCTTCGACACCCCCGCAATCGAGAACGGCTGACACGGAAAGCCCGCGACCAGCAGGTCATGATCGGGAATCTCGGCAGGTCTGATCTTCGTGATGTCACCGTGTGGTACCTCACCGAACCAGGCGTAGTAAGTCTTCTGGCAGTAGGTATCCCATTCCGATGAGAAGACACAACGCCCGCCCGCCGCCTCGACACCAAGACGCAGGCCACCGATGCCGGAGAACAAATCGATGAAACTGAACGGTATGCCGCCTCCGGTCCGCTGTGCCGGCGGCTGAATGTTGTCGAAGAGCGATGGCTGACTGCTTCCCCTGTGGGCGCCTTCCAGCAGATCCAGCACAAATTCCTGCTGGGAGACTCTGCGCTCGCTACACCGCTCGCTGATCCACGTTTTGAGATCGTTCGGGATATCCCGAACCAGAATCGAGTTGGCGGCCATGTCCTTATTTCTGGGAATTATTGATAGCAGAACGATAGCAGATTTTCCCAACGAATGCACAAGTAGCAACAGCGGCAGCGTCCCTGCCGCTCACAGCGCTGTTCCGCTCGCCCGCCTCGGCTCCGCCTCATTAGGCTTGCTCCACCCCACAACAGCACTCGCAGTTGCACGGAACGATCTCTTGCACCGATGGGGCCGTTCATCTGGTGAAGGTTGTCACACATCAATGGCAACACAAAGCAAGGTATTGCAGGCATGCGGACGGTCGGGCCATCTTATGGCTTATCCACCCAAATACAGCAGCGCAGGTGCTCTCTTTATACTGCGAAGCGTCTCGCTCTTTATTCCAGATCGCGCTCCGCTTCCTCTGCATCATCTACTTCCGCATAAAGCAGCGTCATCCTGTAACCATCGCGCTGCACAAACGTCTGTTCCGCAAGAGAACTCGCGTTCCTAGCATCGGACAGCCACGCATGGGCGCTTATTTCCTCCCAGCCTGAGCAGGTGTCATCGCCCAGTTCGCTCGTCAGGCTCACCGAGCCTTTCGGCAAAGGCTGTCCCTTGCGAACGTCAAGGAACGGAAAGTCTTCATTGCGAACGCCGTACAGCACGCTGCCATTCCGCGAAAACACGACCGCGCAGGGTTCGTCGTGGAGGGCCACGTACTTGCGGGCGCTCGCCTCCCAGCTCGTCTCGTATTTTTCGGAAAGCTCGAGGATGTGTTCCATTTCCGGCCCGCCCAGGCGGCGCAGGTCTTTGCGGAAGTAGGTATCGGGCATCAGGATGCCGGCGGAGAAGCGGTTTGCCTCCGCCTCCATGCGCGCGGCCCTGTCATCGGAAGAGGCGCCGAATTTCCGCATGTCGCCGGCGGTGCAGCGGAACCCGGCGCCGTCGACCGGGACGTGCCAGGGGTTCAGAAAATGGCCCAGCTCATGGCCGACCGTGAACCGCTGGCGTTGCCGCGGACTCTGCCTGTTGACCAGGATGGTGCCGGAGGATTTGTCGGCAAACGTCACGAGCCCGCCTTCGAAGCCGTCGGTCTCCAGCGGTTCGATCCGGTGAATATCCAGCGCCGCAGCGATGTCCTCGATGGGGACGGGAATGGGCAGATCGGGCATCTGCTTCAGGAGGGCGTGCAGCAGCTTTTCCGGGGTCGTGCAATCCGCGAGCTCCATGCGGTCGAGCTTCATCCCCTCTCCCCCGGTTACCGGCGTTTCTTTTTCTTCATCGACTCGATGATCATCTGCAGGGTGCCCCGGTCCTGTTCGGACAGCTTCTTTATCGAACGGTACATGACCAGCAGGCCCTCCTCGTCGGAGTCCTTGTCCGGGGTTTCCCCGGTCAGGTGCGACACGCTCACGCTGAAGTGCTCGGCCAGCCGGGTGAGCAGGTCCAGGGACGGATTGCTGCTTTTCCCGGCTTCGATCTCCCAGATGTGCGCCTTGGAGGCCCCCACGGCGTTCGCCACGTCCTGGAGCGATTCGCCCTGCTTAAGCCGCAGCTGCCTGAGCTTGGAGCCGATCGACATCGTGACTGCCCTTCCCGTAGTTCGGTGAATCGAACGAAATTGTAGCACCTGCCTTGACAGTCCGCATCGTCTGATATATCATTACGTTTAATACGATGTTGGCATACGACCCAAACGGGGCTCCGAGGCCCACTGTTTTTGCGAGGCAGGCGAACATGAGCAGCAAACGAGATGATCTGGAATCGCTCTATGAGGGCCTGGGCATACCGCCCGAGGGGCGCGCGCAGATCGAGCGCGTCCGCAGCTCGCCGCCCTCGCGGACCGTCCAAAGCGGCAGAGGGAACGTCTGCGTCCGCTACCCCAGCCGGAAGATGGGGCACACCATCCAGGCGGAGAGCCATACGCTCGAGCTGCCCGGCATCTACCAGATGGAACACGACCGGGACGTTCTCGAGTACTACGATCAGCCGGCGGCGATCAAGCTGCGCTACCTCGCGAAATCCGGCCGGAAAACCGGCGCCTTCCACACGCCGGACTTCTTCGTCATCCGCCGGGACGGGGCGGGATGGGAGGAGTGGAAACACGAAAGCGAGCTTGTGCTGCTGGCCGCACAGCAGCCCGGGAGATATCAGAAAGATCCTGACGGGAAATGGCGCTGCCCGCCGGGCGAAGAGCATGCCGCCGCGTACGGCCTCCAGTACGCGATCCGAACCGACAAGTCGATCAACTGGAATACCTACCAGAACCTGATCTTTCTCGAGGATTACTTCGCCAGCGAGGCGCCCGCGCCTGAAGCATCGTTTGTCGAAGCCGTCCAGGCCAAGCTGCGCGAGCAGCCGGGGATCGCGCTGGCCGATTTGACCCGGGAGAACACCGGATTCGCGCCGGACAGCGTCTTCACCCTCATCGCGCGGAGGCTCATTTACTGCGACCTCGCCGTCGCGCAGTTGCACGACCCGGAGAGGGCGCGGCTCTACCTCGATGAAACCGCGGGCAGCGCCCACAAGGCGGCTTCAGAATCGAACCGGGAGGACACGCGACCGCCCATCGCGACGATTTCGCTTCGTCCCGGACAGGCGTTCGTCTGGGATGAAAAGCACTGGACCATTCTCAACGCCGGCGCCACGAAAATATCCGCGCAGGACGACGCCGGCGGCCGTATCGAACTGGATCAGGAAACATTCACGCAACTCGTCCTGGAAGGGCGGATCGCCGGCGATCCCTCGCCGGCGGCGGACGACGCCTCTAAAACGCATGAAACCCTGGCCAAGGCGCGGCCGGAAGACCTGGAGCTCGCGAACACTCGCTACGAGTTGATACGTCCCCTGCTCGACGGCGGCAAGCCCGTTTCGGACACCGTGACGGAGCGCACTCTCTACACCTATCTGAAGCAGTGGCGTGCGGCGGAAGAAAGCGTTGGTTGCGGGTACATCGGCCTGCTTCCCGGGCATGCCCACAAGGGCAACCGGAAACCCCGGCTCCCGCAGGAATCCTTGCGGATCCTCGACGAGGTCATCGACGAGTATTACGAAAGCAAACGGGCCACGTCGATGTGGGTCGCATATGCCCGCTACTTAAATATATGCGAGAAACACGGTACGACGCCGGCAAGCTACAAAACGTTCACGGTACACGTGGGGTCCAGGCCCATGCATGAACAGATTCGGAAACGCGAAGGTCATAAACGCGCCTACGCGCACGGGGAGTTCTACTGGCAGCTGGACACCCACATCCCGCGACACGGCACGAGGCCGTTTGAGATCGCGCACATAGACCATACCGAGTTGCAGCTGGAGGTGGTCTCGTCGAAAACAGGAAAATCCCTGGGACGGCCGTGGCTTACCCTGATGATCGATGCCTACACCCGGGCCGTGCTGGGTGTCGTCCTGTCCTTCGAACCGCCCAGCTACCGCTCCTGCATGATGGTCATCCGGGACTGCGTGCGTCGGTATGGCCGGCTGCCCAAGATCCTGGTCGTGGACCGCGGAGCCGAGTTCGGGAGCGTGTATTTCCAGACATTGCTCGCGCGCTTTCAGGTGATCCTAAAAATGCGCCCGGCCTCGATGCCCCGGTTCGGCAACGTGATCGAACGGCTGTTCGGCGCCACGCAATCCCAGCTCATCGACAACCTGCTTGGAAACACCAAAATCACGCGCCATGTGCGCCAGATGACGCCCGAGGTGAACCCGAAGCGCCATGCGGTGTGGACGCTCGAGAAATTCGACGTCTTGTTTGGCGTCTGGCTTGCCGAGTTCTACGAAACCAACGCCCATCCGGCGCTCGGGGAATCCCCCAGGGAGGCGATGACGCGCGGGCTGCGGCAAACCGGCCTGCGCGAGTTCAAGCTCATTTCCTACGACGAAAACTTCCGGCTCTTGACCAGCCCCACCACGCCGCGCGGCGTGGCCCGCGTACATCCCGCGCGCGGCATCAAGATCAACTATCTGTACTACTGGTCAACGTCTTTCCGGAACAAGCGCTTCGCGCGGGGGAAGGTCGATGTCCCGGTTCGCTACGACGCCTACAACGCCGGCATCGCGTATGCCCTGATCGATTCCTGCTGGGTTGCCTGCCACTCGGAAAGGTACACCGAATTCAAGGGGCGCACCGAGCGCGAGATCCGGATGGCCTCCGCGGAACTGAGGCAGCAGCAGCGTACCCACGGGCGCCAGCGCACGGTCACGGCCAGGGCGTTGGCGGCGTTTCTGCTGTCCGCGGAAGCCGAGGAAAAATTCGCCGTCGAGCGGCAGCGTGAGGCGGAAACGAAAATTGTAAGGGAAAAATACGATTTTCCATCGAAGGCTGCGGAGCGCCCGGCGCTGCCGCCTGAGCGGGACGTCGAGACAGAGAGGCCGGTCACACAACCCAAACTGCTGGAGGTGTTCTGATGATTCGTGACAAAAACAAGGTCGACGCCGACCTACAACAGAAATTGGCTGCCTTCCGCAAGATCACCGTTAAGCACAAGCGCCTCATGGAGGCGCGCGAACTGCTGTTGCCCTACCTGCTCGATGAGGCCGAGGAGGGGGTCATCTGCGTCGTCGGACCCACGGGCGCTGGGAAAACAACTCTGCTTAAACACTGCATCGCCGATGTGCTGGCGCACGAGGCGGCTGAAATGGAACGCGACCGCAGCTATATCCCGATCGCATACGTCGAGGCGCGTGCGCCGGAGCGGGGGAATTTCGAGTGGGCCGCTTTCTACCGTGACTGCCTTATCGCGCTGCACGAGCCGCTGGTGGACCGAAAAATCATGTCGAAGGTCGAGTTTGGCAAGCTCTCGCTGCCGGAATATGGCCCTTCGAAGTCCCGCTCCGTCACGCAGTATCGAATCGCGCTTGATAACGCGCTGAAACATCGCCGAACCAAGATTCTGCTGATCGACGAAGGCCAAACCCTGTTAAAAGTCTCGTCCGCGAGGCTCGCGATCGACCAGATGGATACGATCAAATCGCGCGCTTCGCTGACAGGCGTTAAACATGCGCTGATAGGCACCTATGAGCTGCTTAACACCGGCGATCTCAGCGGACAGCTGAGCCGGCGCCGCAGAAACATCCACCTGCCGCGCTACAATTGCGATGACCCCGATGACGTCGCTGAATTTAGCAGCATCATTCACACATTCCAGTCGAACCTTCCGATCCCGTGCAACGTCGATCTGACAGAATCCTTCGATTTCGTGTATGCAAAATCGGTAGGTTGTGCCGGCGTCCTGAAGACCTGGCTGGATGTGACTGAGAACTGGGCTGCGAACCAGAACCTTTCCAAGATCACTTTGAAAAACCTCGAGAAAAAGGCCCTGCCCAACCGCGATTTGATGAGAATGCTGACCGAAATTCGTGAAGGAGAAAAACAATTCTCTGGGCCGTCCGACGACGAATTGATGGCCAAACTGGGACTATCCACGGCAAGCCACGATAAACCAAGTGAGGAAACAGCATCTGCCGCCAAAAAAGCCAACAACCGGCCGGGGCAGCGGCGTCCAACCCGCGACCCCGTGGGGGATGTCGCCGTTGCTTAAGCATTTGATCGAAGTCACAAACGACGACATGATCGGGCAGGTATCTCTGCCACCGCGCACGCCGTATTACGGCTTGCCGCCAATCGGGATGGGGACATGGGCTGCGGAGAGCACGACAAGCTATGTGGCACGGCTGGCAGCGAATCACTGCATAAGCGTCATTGACCTCGTGACTAATGCCCTTGACGTCAGAACTCGCCGTGACGGGACGCACTGGAAGCTGTTTCCAAGGCAAGGGGAGACATTCAAATTAAATGGCGTCAGTACGCTAGCGATGGAATGGGGCCACAAATTAGCAAACCTTACGCTTCAGCCTTCTCTATCAAAGACCAATTTGGCATCCCTGAGAGGAATACTGCCTAGCACCAGATTGGTAAGAAATACGCGCGCCTGGTGCCACCTCTGCCTTTGCGAAATGCAAGAAAACGCGGTGTATGAACCCCTTCTTTGGTCAATGCACCATGCGGTGGTCTGCCCGGAACATCACGTGCCACTTTCTACGATTTGTCCATCATGTAAAGCGCCAAATACGGCAGCCCTGAGCCAACGCTATACGCTTGGGCACTGCACGCGATGTGGTAGCTGGCTTGGCATATCAAACGCTGAGGGAAAAGGCCCGCCTACGCAATGGGAAGAGTGGACCACCTTACAAATGAAATCACTGATCTCAGTAATTTCATCGAGTGAGAACGCGCCCAGTATCTCGGTCGCATATGACAACCTTGAGATACTAATCCTTACGGTTGGCAATGGACGTATGACGCGGTTTGCACAGGAAATTGACACAGATAAATCTACGTGCTCAATGTGGCTTAATAGGAAAAATTTTCCAACCCTTGACTACTGCTTTCGAATCAGCCTGGTTTCAGGAATAGACGTCGGCAAATTATTGTGTTCAGTGGTATCTCCAAGTGAGATTGATCGAAGTACCTGGGGGCGGGATGGCCAGCCACAATGGGTGAAACGACCCGTACGTCGAAAGATCGACTGGGAAAGTGTAAAAAAGAACTTTGAGGAAATCTGCCAAAACAATGAAACACCCTCACCCGGCCTGCGACGTGTCGCAAAGCGATTAGAAGTTGACGGTCGTCTTCTCAAAGAACGATTTCCTGACTTATGCGGCAGACTAGCACGAAGAAATACCATTTTTTGGGAGAAACGACCTGCACAGAGACATGAAGCGCTGAAGAAGCGCATCCGTCGGATGGTGATCAAAATCGCCAAGAACGGTTATCGGCCAACCAGGCGTCGGGTAGCACGCGCGCTCGACCTAACTAGTGGAGATATCACAGACAAGCGTCTTCAAAAAATTTGGCGGGACAGTGTGGCCAAGCTGCAAGCTTCGCAAGTATTCTGCTGAAACCGTTATAGCGCTTAGCTCCTGCAGGTTCCTTCTTTTGGAGAAAAACCTTCCGGCAAGAAAAAGCCCGCAAACCCTTTCGGGCTGCGGGCCTAGACAAACTTAGCCGCTTAGACAGAACGGCTACCGGCTACTTTCTTTTTACTCCGTAAGCTTTGAACAATAAGTCTTCAGTTGCCGAGTTTGAACAATAAAGCTTCATTTACTGAAAACTTATGGTCACAATTTCAGTTAACTCCCGGAAATCCTTAAATAATTTTGGTGGGCCCGCTAGGACTCGAACCTAGGACCAAGGGATTATGAGTCCCCTGCTCTAACCAGCTGAGCTACAGGCCCGACGTAGTCGTCATTCTAAGACACAAACCCGATCAAACGCACAAAAAAAACGGGCCGTTGCCGGCCCGTTTTTACTTCCTTAAAACGCTTCCTCAGTCCAGGAAACTGCGCAGGTGCTCCGAACGGGACGGGTGCCGGAGCTTGCGCAGCGCCTTGGCCTCTATCTGGCGGATGCGCTCGCGCGTGACATCGAACTGCTTGCCGACCTCTTCCAGCGTGTGGTCGGTGTTCATGCCGATGCCGAAGCGCATGCGCAGCACCTTGGCCTCGCGCTGCGTGAGCGTCTCGAGGATCTCGGAGGTGGCGTGCTTCAGGCCCTCGCCGGTGGCCGCCTCCGGCGGCGCCAGCGTGTTGGCGTCCTCGACGAAATCGCCGAGGTGCGAGTCATCGTCGTCGCCGATGGGCGTCTCCATGGAAATCGGCTCCTTGGCGATCTTGAGCACCTTGCGAATCTTGTCCTCCGGCATCTCCATGCGCACCGCCAGCTCTTCCGGCGTCGGCTCGCGACCCATCTCCTGCAGCATCTGGCGCGAGATGCGGTTGAGCTTGTTGATGGTCTCGATCATGTGCACCGGGATGCGGATGGTGCGCGCCTGGTCGGCGATCGAGCGCGTGATCGCCTGGCGGATCCACCAGGTGGCGTAGGTCGAGAACTTGTAGCCGCGGCGGTATTCGAACTTGTCCACCGCCTTCATCAGGCCGATGTTGCCCTCCTGGATCAGGTCCAGGAACTGCAACCCGCGGTTGGTGTACTTCTTGGCGATCGAGATCACGAGGCGCAGGTTGGCCTCGACCATCTCCTTCTTCGCGCGCCGCGCCTTGGCCTCGCCGATGGACATGCGGCGGTTGATCTCCTTGAGCTCGCCGATCGGCATGCCG
>JACRIR010000245.1 GCA_016215705.1 Candidatus Poribacteria bacterium
GTCAGTCCGCCAGGCGTTTGAGCGCGCGGCCGTATTTCTTGTTCACTGTTTCCAATGCCTTTTCAAATTTCTTGCGGCGAGCGGAGTCACGGACCGGAGACATGACAAGCACCTGACCGTCTGTGGAGATTTCCAGCGGCGTGTCAGCGTTGATGTTCAGGAGATCGAGCACCGGTTTGTCTATCACCAATGCGAGGCTGTTCCCGTGTTTTGTGAGTTTCTTGATCATAACGAATCCTCCATATGGTCTGTCTTTGTATATACAAAGTATCACCATAGAGGAGGTGTGTCAAGCCCGCCAAGATGAAACCGGAATCTCGCCTGGCCCAAATGAAGAGAGGAAGACTCATTCATTATCTTCGACGGAGAGGAGGCGTTCAAGAGTGACTGTCAGGGGCGTATTGTCCAATGTGACTGTCTCCCATGTTCTATCAAGGTGATTGGACAGAACGAGGGCAAAGACAGTAATATATGGAACAAAGAGTCGCGGATCACAAGTTGCGAAGTAATTTGTTTTGGATTGTGGATTGGAAACCCGGCAACCGGGAGATTCTTTTTGAGTGATAAAGGATGAGGCGCCAATCGGGGGGTTCAATTCGTGTTCCCTGTGCGGTTTCCAATCAATACGAATCTGCGCAGTCTGCGGATAGGATTCTTGTCAGGTCCTTTCGTAGTGGGGTCCTTCTATGGATGAAATCAGGGTCCTTTCGCCTACGGCGATTTTGGGATACGGTTATCCCCGCGCTTCGCTCGAAGAAGGAATGAGGCGCAAGCCACACGTGATTGCCGTAGACGGAGGCTCGACTGACGGCGGACCATACTATTTGGGGATCGAGCCCGGCGCAAGCGGCGGTGACGCATCGGCGTTCATCGAGATGCTCTCGAGCGACGTCGGCCCGTTGCTCGAGGCGGCCTGCGCGGCGCGCATTCCGCTCATCATAGGCTCGGCGGGATTCGCCGGCGCTGAATTGCATTTGCAGGCAACCGTTATGGTGGTCCGGAACCTGGCGGAGCAACTGGGACTTCATTTCCGAATGGCGGTCATTCACGCGGAGATCGAGAAGGAGTACATTAAGGAGAATCTGCGCGAGGGCAAGGTTAGCCCGCTTGGGCCAGTTCCGCAATTGACCGAGAAAGAGATCGACGCGAGCGTGCGCATTGTCGGGCAGATGGGAGTGGAACCATTCATTAAGGCGCTAGAGGCTGACGCGCAAGTGATTGTCGCGGGCAGGTCAAACGATCCGAGCATGTTCGCGGCGATTCCATTCATTGAGGGATTCGACAAAGGGCTGTCGCTCCACATGGCAAAGATTCTCGAGTGCGGCGCAATTGCCGCCGAACCCGGTAGCGGAAGCGATGCCGTGATGGGAACATTGCGGAGAGATCATTTTCTCGTTGAGCCGCTCAATCCGGAGAGGGTTTGCACAACCACGTCGGTAGCCGCGCACAGCCTGTATGAGAAATCGGACCCATTGCATCTTTATGGCCCGGGCGGAATGGTAGATATGTCCGATGTAAGATTTGAGCAATACAACAAGCGAACGGTGAAGGTATCGGGCAGCCGATATGTCCCGGCTCACGTTTACACAATAAAACTTGAAGGATCGAAGAGGATCGGCTACAGGACCATCTGCGTTGCCGGAGTCCGCGATCCGGGCACGATACAGCACATGGGCGAGCTTATCCGCGAGGCCCGTCTGCGCGTGAACGAGAAATTCGGCAAGGAGGCGGACGCGTATCAGTTGATTTTTCATGTCTACGGACGAAATGGCGTGATGGGTGATCTCGAAACTCAAGAAGGTTCGTGCGGCCACGAACTAGGGGTTGTTATCGAGGCGGTTGCGCCGACGCAGGCGCTGGCAACCGGGGTCTGTGGCTACGCGCACACGATTCTACTGCACTACGGATTTGCGGGCCGCATCTCGACCGCAGGCAACCTTGCCTTTCCATTCTCGCCTCTCGATATTCCGGCCGGGCCAGTGTATGAATTCAACGTTTATCATTTGATGGAAGAACCCGACCCATGCAAGCTGTTCCCGATGGACATCATTGAGGTCTAGCGGTTGCCTTAAATCTTACTCAAGAGACTGTCTCATAATTGCCGAACCAGGATGGGATTCTGTAGGAGCCATTTATTCGCACAATCTTTTCGGACTCTTTCCGCATCGCGCATGCGAATAAATTGGCGCCCACAAAATTGCGGCAAGGTTTTTCGCTCCCCTTTGGGGAACGCCCCGGGATCCAGCCGGTAGCTTCTTGTTGGAATAGGAAGATGCAAAAGAAAAAGCTCACAGAACTTGCGCGCGTGATCAGGAGCAAGAATGCCGGCCCGTTCGAGCTCACGTTCGACATCATATTCAAAGACGCCGAAATCTATGAGCGAGTCAAGAGGAGCGGTGTGTTTTCGCGTGAGCTGTTTGCCGAGCTCTACCGAATACCGGTCGATAAGGTTCTGCTCTTTTGTTATTTTGACCAGGCGTATGCTATTAAGGCCACGATCGCGCGGAGGACAAGTTCCGGGACTGTCGGTGACAGCGATGTTTTCGGCGCGCAGCAGCACGCTCCGCTGCTCGAAGTTGACATCCCGTGGGCGGAATGAGAAGTTCCAGGCTCGCTTCTGCCAAACAGCATACATCGGGCGCGATTCATCGCGCCCCTGCAAGTCGCCTCGGAAAATCGGGGACACGATGTCGCATCGTTTCCCCGATTTTCTGCATTGACCTTGTGCGCGCGCTTGACAAGAAAAAGGGCGTGTGGTATATTTTCTGGTGAAGAGTGAATCTTTTGGTGTCGAATTTATGAAGGAGTTGGCCTGATGTCCGTAAGAGTTCTGAAGTGCTCTTACGGATTTTTTTGTTAGAAACCACACTACATTAATATCAGATAAGGAGGTGAATGCAGTTTGCCAGAAGGAACAGTAAAGTGGTTTAACAATCAGAAGGGTTACGGGTTCATTACCCAGGACGATGGTCCGGATGTGTTTGTACACCATACGTCCATTCAGGGTGGGGGCTTCAAGACCCTCGCCGAGAATGACCGCGTCCGGTTTGAGACGGTCCCGGGCCCCAAAGGACCTAAAGCAGAGAACGTGGAGAAGCTGTAAAGGTTTCCATAATTACTGCACATGAAACCCCGCATCTCTCTTGAGATGCGGGGTTTTCGTTTCGAGAAGCTCTCACCGCAAAGATGCGAAGGACGCAAAGAGAAAATAGGGACAGACCCTCTGCTGCGGGTCTGTCCCTATTTTCAGACCGAGAAAAGTTTCCTGTAGTAAAAATGGCTGGTGTAGAGAGCGGCAGCGGGGTTGTGGCCGGTCACCCTGTCCTTGACAACAAGAACGGTAGTCGGCGCTTTGGCCTCTTTCAGGAAGAGCATATCGTGACCAACGCACAGGCCCATGATGATATTCATATCCGTGCCGACCTCATTGAGGATGCGCGCCTGCGCCACGGGATTACAAATGGCCTCGAAGAAGCCTTCCGCTATTTTCTCTTCCTGTTTGAGGCCAATCTCGGTTTTGTCTTTGCCGCCGGTTTTACAGCAGACGCTGACGGGCTCGAACTCATTCTCTTCAAGAATACGCATGAGCATCTGTGACTCTTTCAGCAGGCCGATGCAAGTGGCGATGCCTATCTTCTTCGCGCCGATTTTGCGAGCAAAAATAATGGTTTCCTCGACCCGGCTCCATCGACCGTAGCCTTCGCCTTCGACGCGCGCCGCTGCAAGCGCGAGTTTGCTTTTCTGCGGGTCATCTTTGTATTCGGCGATAGTCGATGAAATGATCCCGGAGAAATTCTGCATCGGACAGAAATCGGGTGGCCCGGATGCGGGCGCAGATTGCATGCAATTCAGTTTTCCGCAATAGGCGCATTTTGGTTCGTTCATGACGCATTCCTTTCAAAGTTCTCAAAAAACGCAAAGGCGCAAGGAGAAACGTTCCCCCTCTAGTTTCTCGCGAAGTAGTGAGTTTCCTAATTCCTGCGACATATCTTGTAGGGGCGACCTGCCGGGTCGCCCCTACGGAGGTCACGCGGATACGTCGTCGTATCTATGAAGACGTGTGCGAAGAGGCGTATTCGTCCGGATATGCCCATTGTCTGTGCGGCGGCTTACCGATGCGGCCTGAGCGCGAAATGACGGCATATGGATAGGCGAATGCCTCGGCGTCACGTCTGATCTCTTCCGGCGGCTGATCGCCAGTATATGGCGCGACCAAAAGCAAGAAGCTCTCCTCGTGTCCGTTGTAAGAAGGCGCATAGGGATCGAGTTGGTCCGCCATGAGCATCGCGATCTGTTTTCCCAATCCGGTGTTCGCTGTGATGTAATTCAGTTGTTTCCCGTAATAGCTGCCGAACGGGTTCAGGAAGATGCGGCTGCCTTTCGGGCTCGAGCGGGACCGCATCGGACAGAATGCGAGAGAGGAATTGAAATCGGCGGTCTGCGCCACGAGAAGCCCCTTCTCTTGATCCGATACGGCAACCCACGCATGCGTGATGTGATTATTGAAGGAATCCAGTTGTGTGTTTTTCGAGAATTCGGCATAGTTGAGATCATAAGAGCTTACGTGACCGCAATAGTTATGTTTCCATATCCTGAGCGGTTTATGTTTCTTCCCGAGCAGCGCCGGTTTCAGTTCGCAGGGCATAACCTCGAGCCAGTTATTGTCGTAAATCTGCTCGAGTCTGCGCGCTTTGGCCTTATTGTAGTTATTCGAGTGAGTCGGAGGATACTTTACGCGGGTGGTCACATATAGATACGGGAGGCCGGAGGCAAGCAGAATCTCGCGTTCGATCTCGACCCGTTTCTCTCCGTCGGCCTCGAAGGGGATTTCGGCTGCCAGCCTTTTGTATGCAATCAGACCGCTGCCGATGACGGCGGACTCGACGGTCTTCCACCGCACAGGTTCGGTTACGCGCCCGGCGTAGTTGATTGCGGTTCGCATGAATGTTCCGTCGGCGAAATCGGCTCCACGGAATGAGAGGCCGACCGGCTGCATAAGTTTGTCGAACTCGAGGCGAACAAACTCGTTTTCCAGTTTTCCGCCGTCGGTTGACGCGGGTTTGTCTATGCTTATTCGGGGACGCGATGCGGCGCTTTGCTGCGGAATAGGCTCCGCCTGCCCGCTGCCAAAGTCGAGCGAATAATCTTTTCGCTCGTTGCCCTGCATGGTCTCGATGAACAAAAGCTCCGAGTCTGCGGGCACGTCGCTTGCCAGAGATTTGACTGCGCAGGGATGGTCATGCCCGTCGGCGTCCAGCAAGCTAATGTTCCTCGTCGCAATAGTGGAATCGGAAAGGGGTATCCTCACGAGCGCGCGTGAGGGCTTTGCCGTATATTCGATTGCTTCAGTAGATACGCCACGCACATAGTCAAACAGCACAAACTTGATGGGTTCACTCGCGGCGTCAGTAGGCGCGTTACCGTTGACTTGATGAGAGACGTTGTCGAATGCGAGCGACGCCTTGTCGATTGAAGTCCTCACAAGATCAACAGCCGCTTTGCGACGGGTGACGTTCATGACAGGAGAGGCCAGCCCGAAATGAGTTGTCGAAAGTGATTTCAGGCGCGCCTCGTAGGATTCTGCGAGGAGGCGCTCGATGTCAGTGATCCCCTCACCAACCGGTTCTTCCATCAACCTTCGTGTTTGTAGTTCAAGGACACGCGAGCGTTCGACGCCGGTCCACAGTCGGTGGTTATCCCACTTCTCGGCCCAACTCGAATAGCCGTCGAAACTGCCGTCAGCGGTGTCTTGCCCGATGGTTATTTCACCGACGACCGGGTGCGACTTTACGTACTCGCTCGGTGTCGTGAACGCGACGTAGTCGAGGTCGTGCACGCTTTCGATCAAGCCCCGGAGGCCCCGTGCAGTGGAGAGAAGTCTGCTGATTACCGGCCAGTTGAATCCGCACCAATACTCATCGTCCGCGTCGGCATCGATCAACAGGATCAAATCCTTTGGTTCAGGCATCGAGAGTTGGTTGCGCCTGAGTCGCTTGAGCCAGCGCCTGAGCGAGATGTTGTCGGCAACATCGCCGTGGTTATATGCGGGGAGCAGGAACATGGTTCCGGCTACGCCCGGATAAACGAGTTTCAGCGGGTTGTAGCGCTGCTCGAGAGGAAGCGGCTTCACGAAATTGCTGAATGCATTGAAAGGAATGGAGCTATAGTAAAGACTGATGCAGGTGACGCCGTGACGCGGATACATGTTGAGGTGTATCGGAGTATACATCATCTCTTGCGGGCGCACCATTGGGCCGAAGGCGGCAAAGATATCGCGCAGTCCGGAGGCTGCTTCGTTTGTAATCGCGCGTCCTATCGCATCATCGAATTCGACGGCCGTGTGAGCGCTCAGGAGGCCGTTGTTATAGGACATGACCTGCGCTTCGTCTTTGCCCTCCGCGATTCGACGACGCAAAGATTCGATGATGTCGGGACAGTGTACAGGCATAATTTTTTCCAGAGAAAAGTAGTTTTCGATATCCCACGTGCCCCGGGCAGGCACACCGCCGGCATTGAATTCGTCAAGGACCTTGATAGTGTGCCTTATTATCCGGATGTCTTTTCCGAAGCCGAGTTCATCCGGCGTGTCGCCACGGTAGGAGTGGTAGAAATTGGCGTGGAATCTGAAGGCCAGATGGATTCTGGGAGAGAAAGCGTCAGGCACTTTTGGACCCCATGATTTTCCCGCCCCAAATTTGGCCGAGAACTGCGGCGACGACGAGCAGCGGTATGACGTATACGGTGAGCATAAACAGGTGACGAAGGTAGTATATAAAGGGGATCGGCAAATGGATGCAAAGGAACCAGCGCAAGGAATATCTCTTTGCCTTTGCCCGCAGAAAGCCGAAGGGCAGGTTGAGAATTAATGTGATGGCCGCAAGCGCGACCGCCCAGAGGTAAACGTCGAGTGTCAACTATTGGTTGCTCCTAAATGGTTACTGGCCCCCAAGAAATTCCTGCTTATTCGGGGACACCATGCCGCATGGTGTCCCCGAATAAGCTAGTCTCGCGTTCTTGCCGTTGAGCCCTTGCAGGAGATTCTTCGCTTCGCTCAGAATGACGGTAAATCCTGTACAGGGTTATCCTTCGTGGAACTCGAATTTCTCCAACATCGCCTTATGGAGGAGGTGTTCCCAGTCATAATCGACGCGCGCCTGTATCTCGTCTGTCTGCCGTTTCGTGAGATGGGCGAAGCGCCCCTGCATCGCCAGGTATTCGGTTACCGGTTTGCCCTCGGGCTCGACGTTGATGACATAGTGTTCGCCGTCGAATACTTCATATATGGGGAACACCTTGCAGTGGGTCGCGAGCCTTGCGACTGAGACGGTTAGCTCGGATGAATACTTCCAGCCGGGCGGACAGGGCGACAGCACGTGAAGGAATTTAGTGCCCGCAATACTTTTGGCCTTCTCGAATTTCGCCCGCAGATCGTCAGGGAAACCAATTGAAGTCGTGGCGACGTATGGGATTTTGTGGCCCGCGAGGATCTGCACGATATCTTTCTTCGGGGTTTCCTTGGGATAAAGGTCCGGCGTCGTCGTTGTCCACGTGCGCAGCGGCGTGGCTGAGCTTCTCTGTATTCCCGTATTCATATAAGCTTCGTTGTCGTAGCATGAGTAGATGATATTCTCATTCCGCTCGACCGCGCCTGAAAGCGATTGCAGGCCGATGTCGAATGTGCCGCCGTCTCCCGCCCACGCAAGCACGTTGATGTCGGTTTTTCCCTGAATGTCGAGGGCCGCGCGGACGCCGGAGGCCGTCGAGCCGCCGGTTTCGAAGGCTGCATGGAAAACCGGGACTCCGAGCGCGGAGTACGGGAACGGTCCGGCTATGACCGACCAACAGCACGCCGGTAAAACCACTATCGTTCTTGGCCCTAGCGCACGGAGCGCATGCCGCATCGCGATGACGCCTCCACACCCCTGGCATGCATAATGTCCGGAGCACACCAGTTCCTCATCATGCTTTCTCTCGTGATTCATGCCTTCAGTCCTATCCATTCGATTTCTCTCGCGGGCTCGTCGAGCTTGTCGGCGGTGGCAATGACTTCCTCGATGGCTGCGGGAGTAATATCGCGCCCGCCCAGCCCCGCGATGAAACCGAACACTTGCGGCTTTTCCTTTTCATTACAGAGGGCCGCTCGCAGTTCCTGCGCGAATATCCCGCCCTGTCCGAAGGAAATATTCCGATCGAGAACAGCGACTTTTTTGTATCCCCTGAGCGCTTCGCGCAGGGGGCGAGCGGGGAACGGGCGGAACAGCCGGATGTTAAGCCGGCCGACGCGTTTCCCGGCCTCACGCAGTTTGTCTATCACGATACGGGCAGTGCTCGAGACAGTGCCCGATGTGACGAGGAGCAAGTCGGCATCATCACAGCGATAGCCTTCGAGGACGTCGTACCGTCTTCCAAAGATATTGTGGAACTCTGCGTAAACCTGCGGGAGAAGCTCATGTACCCGTTCGGTGGCCTCCTCGATTTTATGCCGCATTTCCATATAATATTCAGGCGTTGTCAGCGAGCCGAACGCCTTGGGCTTTTCGACGTCCAGTTTTACTTCCGGCTTGTATGGCGGCAGAAATCTGTCCACGAGCTGCCGGTCCGGAATATCCACTGCCTCATACGTGTGCGAGAGGTAGAATGCGTCGTAGACGACCATTGCCGGCAGAGACACCATTTCGGCGACGCGAAAAGCTATGAGAATGGAATCGAGTATTTCCTGATTGCTCGTGCAGTAGAACTGAAGCCAGCCTGTGTCGCGCTGAGCGAGCGCATCGCTCTGGTCGGCCCATATATTCCATCCGGGCGCAAGCGCGCGATTGACTTCGGCCAGCACAACCGGAGTTCGAGCGCCCGCTGCCCAATGAAGAAGCTCGTGCATTAGCGCGAGACCCTGTGACGAGGTAGCCGTGAATGCGCGGCTGCCGGCCGCCGACGCTCCGATGCAGCATGCCATGGCGGAATGCTCCGACTCAACTTTGATGAACTTCGCCTTCAGCCTGCCTTCGGCGCACATGTTCGAGAGCTCCTCGACTATCTGTGTCTGCGGAGTTATCGGATACGCCGCGATGACCTCGGCGCCCGCAAGCATAACGGCGTGTGAAACCGCGTGATTGCCCATGATCACTTTCTTCATGTGCGGATTTCCTCGTCTATCGACATGGCGTTTCGCGGGCATTCATGCACGCAGATTCCGCAGCCCTTGCAGAAGTCGTAGTCAATCGAATATGCGCCGTCCGCCGCTTTCTTCACTGCGATGTCGGGACAATAGAGGTAGCAGTTGTCACACGAAATACACACGCCGCAGTGGAAGCAGCGATCAACTTCTTCGGCGGCGCCATTGGCGGCAATGCCCAGGTTGATTTCCTTGAAATTTCCAGCGCGCTCGCGGAGCGGCAGCATCGACAGGCGAACCCTCGGCTTATGCGGGAAGTAGTCGAGATTGAGGTCTTCAAACCGGACTACCCGGCCGTCGAGATAATCGGCCGGGTCGGCGCCTGAGCCGCCGAGATACTTGTCGATCTCGACAGCGGCCCTGCGGCCGGAGCCGATGGCGTAGGCGACAGTCCTCAGCGAGGAAGTGAGGTCTCCTCCCGCAAATACGCCGTTGGGCAAATTACGGAGGACATCGGGGTACGCCGCCGTCTCAGACCCACTCGTTCGTTTATGCGAGCCGACAAGCGATTTCAGAAGCTGTTCATCCGGCATCTCTCCGGCGGCAACGATAACGGCCTCAGCATCAATAACGAAGTTAGAACCCGGCGTCGGAACCGGTTGTCTGCGGCCCGAATCATCGGCCTCACCAAGCTCATTGCGGACGCATTCCACAAGCACGACGCGTCCGTTTTCACGGATTATTTCCACTGGTTGGACTAGATACCGAATGGGGATGCCTTCCTTTTCGGCCTCCTCGATTTCGGGCAAGTTAGCGGGCATCTCCGCGCGCGAGCGCCTGTAGACAATAGTCGGCTCGGCACCGAGCCGCAGGGCAGTACGGGCGGAGTCGATGGCAGCGTTGCCGCCACCCACGACGAGGACTTTTCCTTGCATTTCCGGCGCGTGCCCGGCATTGACGAGCTTGAGAAACTCAAGCGCGTCGAGCACGCCGGAACCCTGCTCGCCGGATACGTTAAGCCGATTGCCTTTGCCAAAGCCGGTTGCCACAAAGAGCGCATCGTGAGCCTTGCGGAGTGGTTCGAGTTGCTCGATTCGTTTCCCAGTTTGCACCTCGATGCCAAGTTTAATGATATCGCCGATTTCTTCGTCGAGGACGTCCTTCGGGAGGCGATAAGCGGGAATCCCATAGCGAAGCAGTCCGCCGAGTTGGGTTTCGGCTTCATATAACGTTACCGAATGCCCCCGTCTTGCGAGGTGGTAGGCGCAGGACAGACCTGCGGGCCCTGAGCCGATGACGCCGACGCTTCTGCCGTTTTTCCTTATCTTGGGTGGTTGCGAATTGTCGATGGATTTGCCATAGTCGGCTACGAATCGCTCGAGCGTGTGAATTGCGATTGGCCGGTCAAGCCGGCCCCGGTTGCATTCAGTCTCGCACGGATGGAAACAGACTCTGCCGCATATGCGCGGGAACGGATTGACGGCCTTGATGAGTTGCCATGCCTCGAAGTACTGCTTTTCCTCAATCAATCGAATCCACGCCTCGATGCGTTCACCTGCCGGGCAGGCTGCGATGCATGGCGCAAGTTTTTTCTCGTATCGCGGGCGGAGGTAGCGCCAAGTGCCGGTCAGATTGTAAAGCTGTCCGGCCTGAGAGACCGCGCTGGGCGGCATGTCGGACCTATGGTCAAAACGAATCCTTTTCACTTTGCCAACTCGCTTCCCTTCAAGATGTGCGCGACATAAGAGGCACGCTGCCGAGTCGGAAGTTGCCGCTCTTATTCGGGGACACGATGCGGCATCGTGTCCCCGAATAAGAGCGTCTGCTCATATGCGTCGCGGGCAGCCGCAACATTCTTTTCCGCGCCTTTGGGCACGCCTTCGCGGATAGATTCCAGAATCGAATCGAGGCCCACAAGTCCGGTCGCGCGGGCGAATGCTCCGAGGATTGCGGTATTCACGATTGGATTAGAACGGCTCCCTAGTCCGTGGCGAACGGCAAGCTCGGTAGCGTTGACAGTGGCGACCGCAAATGGTTTGAACGCAGGAATCTCGACGCGCTGATTGGGGGAATTGAGCAATACTTTTCCGCCGCTCTTGAGCCCGCCAACAACGTCGGTTTCGCCGACAAGCGTAGGGTCGAGCACCACGACGATGTCCGGCTCATAGACATTGCAGCGGATGAAGATAGGGTTCTCGTCAATGCGTGTGAACGCCATGACAGGCGCACCCCGTCTCTCGACGCCGAATGCGGGGAACGACTGCACGTGCTTATTTTCGCGGAAGAAAGCATCGGCCAGTATTTTTGCGGAAGTGACCGCTCCCTGTCCGCCTCTGCCGTGGAATCTTATCTCTATCATGATTCTGGGTAAACGACAACTATTGCTCGCGGCTTGGTGTTCCCTCTGCCGACAAAGGCGTGCGGGAGGCTCGAATCGAAGTAGAGGCTGTCGCCCTGTGTGAGGCGGACGATTTCGTCCTCCACGTGGAATTCAAGTTCGCCATTAAGGAGGTAGACAAATTCCTCTCCCGTGTGGCTGACCGGGGGCACGTCCTCCTGTATGTCGATATCGAATTCAGCGAGAAACGGCTCCATGTGTCTTTCTGTCAAACGATATGCGAGCGCCTCGTATGAGTAGCTCAGGGGTGACTTTTCGGGCGTCGGTTTGCGCGAGACTTTTTTGTGCTCGCCGCCTCGGACGACTTCGTATCGCTTGTGCGGGCCGGCATCGACGAAAAAATCGCCTATATGCGAGTCCAGGGCGCGCGCGAGTTTGAGCAAAGTGGCGACGGGCGGCGTCACGGTCTCGCTCTCGATTTGTGACAGCAGGATTGGCGCAAGCGACGCCTTTTCGGCGACGTTTTCGATCGAGAGCTTTTTCGCCTCGCGGATGGTTCTTATTTTTCTTCCGAGGCCGAGTTCCTTAACGTCCGAGTTTTTTTGAGGCATGATTTCCCTTCTCCTTCTCTCTTTCAACATGCAACCTCATTATAGCATTGTGGTTAGGGTTGATTCAATTTTGGATTTTAGATCACTGCTGTCCAAAACAAAAATCCTGAACCGCAGAGGGCGCGGAGGGGCGCAGAGAAAAACGGCAAAGAGCCAATGTCCTTCCGACCTGGAACCACGGATGCACACGGATTTGGGGAAAAGAAGAAGAAACAAAAAGAAGCATTATTAACCGCAGATGGACGCCGATGGACGCAGATTTGGGAAAAGAAGAAGAAAAGGAAATCATGACAGAAACTCACGATTTCAAACGTGAGTAGTACAGGGACAAAACCATCAATAGACATACTTCACCCCTTTTTCAGAGCCAATCACAACCACTTTATGGAGAGCCTCCAAAAGACATCTCTTGCCACAGAGAGCTCAGAGGTCTCCGAGAGATTCTGCGCTTCTTTAAGAAGCGGGTTTACGGTTCACGGTCCACGGTTTACGGTTGCTAATTAGTCGGTCTTTGGAACTGTGAGCAGCGGACCAAGCAACTGTGAGCTGCATCCGCCGCGTGCTTTGCGAAGCTCCTTTTGCTCTTGTTCCTTTCGGGTTTCGCCTTCGGTTTCCCCAGGCGCCTTCGGGTGAAAGCGTGCGAATGAATTCACGCCCACAGCGCCATGCGAATGAATTCGCACCTACAGTCATGTGGACAAATTCGCACCTACCGTGCATTGTTTTCGGGCGACTCGCGAGTCGCCCCTACAAGATACGTCATACGCCTACAAAATACGCCACAGGAATTATGAAGCGTACGCCTAATGAAGCCTGGGGCTCCACGCCCGGGCGTGGAGTTGATTGTTTGGCCATGCGCTCCTTCCCGCGCGCATGTTTTGAACTGTGAAGACAAGCGGCTGCCTCCGGTCCCCCACCACGCTTGCCAGAAAGAAGGCAAAAGGCGAAAGGTCAAAGGGCCGCAGGCCCGAGGCGAAAGGGTAAAAGCAAAGAAGAAGAGATTGCTTCGCTCCGTTCGCAATGACCGTCGCGCATAAAGCCTTCCTCTCACAAAGGAAAGCGAAAGGCGAAAGGGGCCGCGCAAGGCGCGGAGTTCCGAGTTTCGAGTCGAAACCAGGGCTGTCTGCGGATCGTGCGAAGCCTCGACGTGAGGTTTGAGGGTGAAATTTCGCTTCCATTTTCCTATTCTGCCTTGTAACTCTTTGGCGCAGAAGGATATGACACAAATGACGCAAGCATGACGCAAGACCTGAATGAGAGACGAACAGGGGAAAGACGAAAGGAGCAAGGCGAAAGAGAATGCGTAACCAATGCTTTTGTAAGAACTTGTGAAGACAGAATGCGCGGGGCCTCGAGACCTTTTTTGAAGAAATATGACACAAATGACGCAAATGACGCAAGAAATCGTGTTTCGTTTGAAAAAAATTTGGGCTTAAACGATCCAGTTGATTTTGGAATCGCGCGAGGCGAGGGACTTCGCAATGATCAGCCTGCCGATGAACGCCGGCCGGGCAAGGCGCGGGGTTTTGAGTACATGGTTCCGGGTTTCTAGTCAGAGAAGGAAGAGGGGGAACACGAATGGCGCGAATCATGGCGAATGGCACGAATGAGAACTTTTCCTTGCCAACGCATTTATCGACTGACCAGTCAGCGAACAAAGAACGTATTGCAGTTGGCTTGGGCTCGAGCCGGGTCGTTGCTCCGGTCATTTCCCTTGTGAACATATCAGTCGTCTTCCTTCCCTTTGTGAGCGTGGCAAACAGTCTTCTTACTGACATCTACTATACAGTTTACGGTTGGGTGGAGAGTTGGTCAACGAACTTTTTGTTAACAAAAAGGACCAAAGGCGGAAGTGGTTCACGGTTCACCGGTTACGGTTCACAGTTTATAGCAACCGGTTCATAGTTCATAGTTCATAGTTCATGGTTCATGGTTCATGGTTTAGGATTCATGGTTCATGGTTTATGGTTTATGGTTTAGGGTTTAGGGTCCACAGTTTACGGTTCACGGTTCGCGGTCAGGACAAGAGAGGGTTTGGGGTTCATGGTTGGGTTAAGGCTGGAACACGAATGGGATACGAATGAAACGAATGAGGCGAGGGAAGCTTCTTTATCCGCAGATTACGCAGATTTGCTCAGCGCAGCGGAGCCGCAGCCA
>JACRIR010000246.1 GCA_016215705.1 Candidatus Poribacteria bacterium
GGCCCGCTGACAAACTGGTCAATGATGTCTTTCGGAATGGCCGGCAGCTTAACCGCCGCCTTCTTCTTGCTCGTCTTGCTTGGCATACATGCTCCTTTGGCAACATGTTATGCCTCACACACAAAAATTCGGACAGGCTCGGTCCAGGCTACGACAGGTCCTGGCAACCTCACCCGGTCGGTGTTCGAAGTGCTTACCGAAGGATGCTCGCCTGACGCGATGATGGTTGCGCACGATTGGGAACTGACATCCATTAGCCAGTGGCCACTTAGCTATCGCAACGACGCGAGGAACTGGAGGCTGTCCAATCAGCAGGCGTACCGTGCATCTTCAGTTTCGGAAGCATAGTGAATCTGGCACGCCCATCCCTAGCTGCTATTCGTCTGGCCTTTCGCCTATGGCATGGCCTTCGAAAGATGCTTCCGGTACAGACTTCAAAAGCGTTCAGCGCTCAACGAACATTGAATAGTCTGGCAATTGAAAAAATCTACGTCATCAACCTCGACCGCGAGCCGACTCGATGGTCCCGCGTCAAACAGGAGCTTGGACGAATACGGGATGCGTTCGGCAATGATCTTCTCACCCTCACAGAACGGCATGCCGCGGTGGATGCAAGACTATTTTCACAGGACCCCGCCAAAGACGCAGAAGTCGATCCCTATTACACGTTGGCAGATCAACTGTTTGTCGAGCCTCAACCGCGGACACTACCGACGAGGTATGAGCTTGACGCACCGGTCCAAATGAGCAGGGCTGAGGTGGCGGTTGCCAAATCACATATTCAGGTGTGGAGGCGGGTTGCGCAGGGAGAGCAAGAACATGTCCTTATCCTTGAGGACGACGTTTGGTTTCATCCCCTTTTTCCTCGTCATATCGACCAAGCTTGGAACGACATTTCTATCGAAGGAAGAAAGCAGGAAGGCTTCGATATCCTCTACGTGTCGTACATGGAGGTGGCGGATGGCGCCCCCAAAACATTCGTGTCGAGCAATGTTTTCCGTCCGGTGCGCGGACTGTGGTTTTTGTCCGGGTACATACTCTCCCGAAAAGGCGCAGAAAAACTTCTTCGCTTACTGCCCTGTCGCGGCCCGGTCGATCTTTGGATCAACCACCAGTTCAGCGTGCTCAATGTCCGAGCAACTAGGCTCTCCCTTGTTAGTCAAAGAATAGACGCCCCTTCCACCAATTCGTACTCGATTCTTCCCACCCTCTCCACAATCGGCGCGATCAATAGCGAGGGTGCTGCTCTGTTTAACCTGCGTCCGACTCGGCAGCCTGTTTTTGCATTTGGGCCTGCCAACTCTGGCCAGTCTTCCCTCGCGATGGCATTGTCGATGCTCGGGTACAGATGCTGCAGTGATCTGGATGAGCTGCCATTGCTGGAGTTGAAGCGGCTACGTGAGGGCGGTGCAGGCCGAGTCTTCAATGCTTACGTCAATGTGGGATGTCTGGAATCGATGATCTGTGAGCTTCGACGCGTCTATCCTCAAGCTAAATTCATCGTAACCTCCCGGCAACGCGAAGCCGCTACTCAATCTGCTTGGAGATTTCCAACCGACCTCGAAGGCGCAGACGTCGTCGTGCTTGATTCGGGCGACGTGTATGCTTGGAAGGTCCTCTGCGAACACCTCCTGTGTTCGCCACCTTCGTGCTCGTACCCAACGTTGAAGGACCTAGGGCAACGGCAAACCTCTAAAGTAGGCCTGCAGGCAGATCGGTCCCGAAAGCATACAACACCTAAGCGGGATCGGTCCCCATGGGTTATTGAGTCTTCTCACCACGATTGGATTGGAATCCATGTTGCACCCACGGTCCATGAGAACGAAGAAAAATTGATCGATGTCGATGATCGCTTGGAGCATATCGACCCGCTGCGTTGGTCAGCGAGGACTGATACCTTCACCGGGAACTTGGCGTTGTTTCGTCCGCGGAACGTTGAACTCCGCGGTACCGAGGGCATAACGTTTCACGTACGTCGAGAAGAACTTGGCGTTCGACGATACAGTGCAGGCGCTCTGAGTAGTCACGCGCAGTACCTTTTTGGGAGGTTCGAATCAACTTTCTGCGCATTTCGCGGAACGTGACCGCTGATTTCGCGTCATCGTGACCGATGGCGGGATGCTGCATGGATAGAGCTAAATGTTACATCAATCGGTCACGCTCGCCGTGAAACGGCGGTCACGCTTTGGCGAAACGTCGGTCAC
>JACRIR010000247.1 GCA_016215705.1 Candidatus Poribacteria bacterium
AGGAGAAACCATGTTCAAGACACGCATAACCGAGATGTTGGGAATAGAGTATCCAATCCTGGCCGGCGGCATGCAATGGCTGAGTAGAGCGGAGTTTGTTTCGGCTGTTTCCGAGGCGGGGGGGCTTGGCTTCATCACGGCCGCCACATTCACCGACCCCGAAGAACTGCGCGATGAAATCAAGAAGACACGCACTCTGACCAAGAAGCCCATCGGCGTCAACATCTCGATGCTGCCCGTCCTGATGGAAGGCGATGCCACGCGAAAGTATATCAATGTGGTGGTCGACGAGAAAGTCCCCGTTGTCGAGACGTCAGGCCGCAATCCGGAATCATATGTCCCCGCCTTGAAAGAGGGCGGAGTGAAGCTGATTCACAAAGTGCCGGCTGCCCGCTTCGCCCGCAAGGCCGAATCCATCGGCGCGGACGCCGTCACCATAGTCGGATTCGAGTGCGGCGGCCACCCTGGCATGGACGACGTGACCTCGATGATTCTGATTCCGAAAGTCTGTGAGAGCGTGGACATACCCGTGGTAGCGGCGGGAGGTATCGCCGACGCGCGCGGCTTTGTGGCGGCCCTTTCGCTGGGAGCCGAGGGCGTTGTAATGGGCACGCGCTTCCTCGCCACAAAGGAGTGCCCGGCCCACCAGAACTTCAAGGAATGGGTTGTCGAAGCGCAAGAAACCGATACGATGTTGATTGAGCGCTCGATCCGTAACGCCGTCCGCGTGATGAAGAACGAGGTGGCGCAAAAGGTGCTCGAGATGGAGAACCACGGCGCAACACTCGATGAGTTGATAGTGCATATCAGCGGAAAATTGGGCAAGAATGCCTGGCTGACAGGCGACCTCGACAGCGCTACTATCGCCGCCGGACAATGCATCGGGCTGATCCACGAAGTGCTCACGGTCAAGCAGGTTATCGACAACATCGTGAACGGCGCGAGAGAGATAGTGAAAAGGCTGAATGGGATTGTTAAGTGAGGACTCCTTGAATGCTTTGCTCGGAGCCGCTTGTTAGTATTGGATTCGGATCACTCTTGTCCAAGATAGCAGAAGGGAATCCCCAAAAGCGCCTGTCACTGCTGAGTAACACTGGCATGCACAAACCAGGAAACCTCTTTGTCATGAACAGCAAAGGCGAAACAACTTGCGTAAACCACGAACCGCAGAGTACGCAGAGGACACTGAGGACATCGGCTTTTTGCCGTTTTTCTCTGCGCCCCTCCGCGCCCTCTGTGGTTCAGGTTTTCTTGTTTTGGACATCTGTGGTTTTGGATTTTGGATTTGCGCAATGAGTGCGACTCCGGGCTCTCTTTATCCTCTCGTTCTCGATCCGATCTTCAAATATCGCATCTGGGGTGGACGCAGACTGGAACAGTTTCTTGGGAAAAAGCTGCCACCCGGCGAGCCTATCGGCGAATCGTGGGAAGTCTCTTGCCGCAACAATGACAATAGCATTATCAGAAACGGAGAATTGGCTGGAAGCACTCTTGCCCACGTCTTCACCTCGAGCAAAGAAGCGCTGCTTGGCGCCTCTTTCGAGAAGACCATGCCTGGTTTCCAAAAGAGCCGCCCTGATTTCGCAGGAGCGCACAATGCTGCGCCCTTGCAAAAGGCGATTCCCGAAGGCCCTGTAAAGTTTCCGCTCCTTAATAAGTTTGTCGATGCAAACGAGCTGCTCTCCGTTCAGGTTCATCCGGATGAGAACTCTGCCACCCGGTTCGCCGGGGCCGAGGCCAAAACCGAGGCGTGGTATATCATTCATGCCGACCCGGGAGCGACACTCATAAAGGGCTTGAAGCCGGGCGTGACGGCAGAGACATTTGAAGAAGCAATCGCTGACAACAGCGTTCCCCGGCTTCTAAACACTTTTTCGGTGTCGAGCGGCGACATGATATTTGTTCCGGCAGGTTGCGTGCACGCGATGGGCAAGGGCCTGCTTGTCTGTGAAATTCAGCAAAACTCCGACACAACTTTTCGTGTCTACGATTGGGGAAGAGTCGGCGCCGACGGCAAGCCACGCCAACTTCACATCAAGCAAGCGCTCCAGGCAATGGACTTCAGCAAGCGCTCGCCGAACAAAGTCACACCGGTGGAGATAGCAGAAGGAAGGAACGAGCGAGCATACCTGGTCGCGTGCCGCCATTTCGCTATGGAACGACTGAAGCTCGAAGAACCGGCCCACGAAACAACTGGCGGCAGAAAATTCGACTCGCTTATGGTGTTGAGCGGACGCGCCCTGATACGGCCTGAGCAAGGGGATGAAACTGAAATCTCGACTGGAGACTCCTCGCTCATACCCGCTTGCGTGGGCGATTACACTATCGTCCCAATCAATCGCTGCACGCTCTTGAAAGTATACGTGCCTGATATCGAGATGGATGTTATGGGACGGCTCCGAAGCAATGGAATACTCGAATCTGCAATCCGCGGGATTGTTTTCTAGTGCAGCGTCCTCTGAATTCTGCGGAACAATCATGGGACAGGATTCCGATGACGATTCTCAGTCTGAGTCCTTCGCCGCCAGTCTGAGCCGTTTGCTGTCATCCTGAGCCGTTTGCTGTCATTCTGAGCCGTTTGCTGTCAGTCTGAGCTGTTTGCTGTCATTCTGAGCTGTTTGCTGTCATCCTGAGCCGTTTGCTGTCATCCTGAGCCGTTTGCTGTCATCCTGAGCCGTTTGCTGTCAT